>JAVEEH010000044.1 GCA_030840545.1 Frankiaceae bacterium
GCCAGTGGTGATCGACTCGTTCACGGTGGTCAAGAGCGGCTGACCGACGCGCGCCGGTCGCCGCTGGTGACCGCGCGGGTGCGGAAGCACAAATCCGGGCAGGCGCGCCGGCAGCGCACTCGGGCCCGGACGGCCGAAGAAGAACCCTTGCGCCAAGCCGATACCCATGTCATGCAGCAGCTCGGCCTGCGCCGCGGTCTCGACGCCCTCCGCCACCACCGTGATGCCGAGCACGCCGGCTAGGTCGGCGACTGCAGCTGTGATGCCGGCACTGACCCGGTCGTCCACCATGCCGGCGATGAAGGCCCGGTCGATCTTGAGCACGTTGACGGGCAGCTGCTGCAGATAGGTCAAGCCGCAGTAGCCGGTGCCAAAGTCGTCGATCACGATGCGGCACCCCATCGACTGCAGCCCCTCCAGCTTCGGCCGATGCCGCTCGTCGACCAGCTGCTCCTCGGTGATCTCCAGCCAGAGCCGCGACGCGGACAGGTCGGCCGCCGACAGCGCGGCGCGAACATCGTCGATGAGGTCCGGCCGGCCGAGCTGTCGCGGTGAGATGTTCACGGAGACGAACGGCGGTGCCAGGCCGGAGATGCTGAGGGCTGCGATGTCCCCGCAGGCTCGGGTCAGCACCCATTGGGTGACCGGCGCGTCGAGATCGCTATCGATGATCACAGGCAGGAAGTCCGCCGGCACCAGAAGACCACGCGACGGATGCTCCCAGCGCAGCAATGCTTCGAAGCCCAGCGTCGATCCGGTCTCGAGATCGATGATCGGCTGGTAGTGCAACCGGAGCTGTTCCCCCGTCAGCGCCGTGAGCAGCTGGGCCCGCAGCTCCATCTGATCGAGAGATGTTCGACGCATTTCCTCGTCGAACATCTCGCAGCGGCCCCGTCCGGCTCCCTTCGCCCGGTAGAGCGCGGCGTCGGCCTCGGCGACGAGCTGGTCAGCGCTTGGCTGCTCGTTCCCGCGCATCGACGTGATCGTGCAGCCGAGCGAGGCCGAAGGCAGCAGGGTCAAGTCGCCGATCACGACCGGCACCCGGACGGCTTCGCGAAGACGCTCGGCGATTACCGCAGCGGCACCGGCGCTACTCACCCCTTCGCACACGACGAGGAACTCGTCGCCACCCAACCGACCGGCCGTGTCGCAGCCGCGCATGCACTGCTGCAGGGCGTCGGCGACGGCACCGAGGAGCTGGTCGCCGACCGGATGGCCGTAGCTGTCGTTGACGAGCTTGAAGTGGTCGACGTCCAGCACGATCACCGCAACGTCGGTCCCATCGCGGGCCGCGCGGGCCAACGCCTGCTCGAGTCGGTCGAAGATCAGTGTTCGGTTAGGCAACCCAGTGAGCGAGTCGTGCAAAGCGTGGTGCCGCAGCTGTTGTTCGGCGGCTCGAGCCTCTGTGACGTCCTCGATGGCTGCCAGCACGCTGGCTTCGTCCCCGGCACCGATCCGGGTGAGGCTCAGCCGTCCCCAGAGCTCGGAACCATCAGCGTGGACATAGCGCTTCTCGATCTTGGCGATGCGCTGCTTCGCGTCGCGGATCTCCTGGGATAGCGCCGTGGTGCTGGCCTGCTCGTCCGGATGCGCGAAGTCGAGGGCGCGACGGCCGATGAACTCCTCCGGCCGTCGACCGAGGAACTCGCAGTAGGCCCGGTTGACGCGCCGGTAGCGACCGTCCGGACCGAACAGCGCTTTGCTGATCGGCGACTCGTCGAACATGCGCCGCAGCATCAGCTCGCTATCGCCCAGGGCCTTGTGCTCGCGAGCGTGCTCGATGGCCAGTGCGGCTTGGACTGCAAACGCCTCCAACAGCGCACGTTGCACAGACTTCGGCAGCACACCGTCGACGGGGTCGTCGACGCTGAGCACACCCAGCAGGGCGTCATCGCTGCTCATCAGAGGTGCGAACAGCGCGTCCTCGGGATGCCACCTCTCGCCACCGTCGTCAGCGGGCACGGGCAGCGTGGGCACGTAGAAGTGCATGTCCTCGGTGCCCTCGGGCAGCCGCGTTCCGTGACGCAGGAACCGCAGCTCGCCCCACGGCATGGCGGCGTTGAGCATCGCGTCCCAGGAACTTCGGGTCGAGTGAGTGCCTTCCAGCGATGCGCGCACAGCCGGGCTACCGGCGACGGCCACGACGTAGAGCTCGTCGTCCGGCGCAAGGAGGTTCACGACGGCGGCCCGGAATCCGAGCGCCTCGACGACGGCGTTGGCGACGGCGTCCAGGGTCTCGTCGAGCGCGAGGCTCGCGCCCACTCGCCGGGCGATCCGGGCGAGCAGGCGGGCAGCAATCGTCGCTGCGTCGACGTCCTGACTCATCCCGATCCCGTCGTAGAAGTCCCCTCTGCACCTGCCATCGGCAGGCGTGAGCCCCCAATGGATGGCTCGTTGGGACTAAGTCGCCACGGTGGTGGGTCAGACGCCGCTCGTGGTGCGGTAAGCGTCGTAGACGCCGTCGACGCCGCGGACCAGGCGCAGCAAGTGACCGAGATGCTTCGTGTCGCCCATCTCGAACGTGAACCGGGAGACGGCGACACGGTCCCGGGTCGTGGCTACGGACGCCGACAGGATGTTGACGTGCGCGTCGGACAGGACCCGCGTCACATCGGACAGCAGGCGCGTCCGGTCCAGCGCCTCGACCTGAATCGCCACCAGGAAGACCGAGCCTGCTGTCGGCGCCCATTCGACCTCGACAAGCCGTTCCGGCTGGGTCCGCAGATGCTCGATGTTGGTGCAGTCGTCACGGTGCACCGAAACGCCGCTGCCTCGGGTGACGAATCCGACGATCTCGTCGCCCGGAACGGGTGTGCAGCACCTGGCGAGCTTGGCCCACACATCGTGGGCGTCCTTGACGACGACGCCGGGATCGCCGCTGGGCCGCGCCCGAGGTTGCGCGCGCGTCGGCACCGCGGTCTCGGCAAGATCCTCAACGGCACCCTCCGGACCACCGAGCGCCTGCACGAGCCGCTGCACGACGGTCTGCGCGGAGACGTGCCTTTCTCCCACGGCGGCGTAGAGCGCGGAGACGTCGGGATAGCGCAGGTCCCGGGCCAGGGTCACGAGGGCGTCGCCGCCGAACAGTCGCTGCAGCGGCAGCCCCTGCTTGCGCATCATGCGGCTGATGGCGTCCTTGCCTTCGTCGATCGCGTCCTCACGGCGTTCGCGGGCGAACCACTGCCTGATCTTGTTGCGAGCCCGCGGGGACTTGACGAAACCCATCCAGTCGCGGCTCGGCGCGGCCGTTTCCGCCTTGGACGTGAAGATCTCGACCACATCGCCGTTGTCGAGGGTGGACTCGAGCGGCACGAGCCGGCCGTTGACTCGCGCGCCGATGCACCGGTGGCCCACTTCGGTGTGCACCGAGTAGGCGAAGTCCACCGGCGTTGCACCTGCCGGCAGCGCGATGACATCGCCCTTGGGGGTGAACACGAAGACCTCATGGGCGTGCAGGTCGAACCGCAACGAGTCGAGAAACTCGTTGGGGTCAGCGGTTTCCCGTTGCCAGTCGACGAGTTGCCGCAGCCAGGTCATGTCCTGGGTGCCGCCGTCGGACTCCTTGTATTTCCAGTGCGCAGCGATGCCGTACTCAGCCTGCCGGTGCATCCGGTGCGTGCGGATCTGCACCTCGACCGGCTTGCCCTCTGGCCCGATGACGGTTGTGTGCAGCGACTGGTAGAGGTTGAACTTGGGCATCGCGATGAAGTCCTTGAACCGCCCGGGCACTGGCGACCACATGGTGTGGATGACGCCGAGAGCGGCGTAGCAGTCGCGCTCGCTCTCGACGAGCACCCGCAGCCCGACGAGGTCGTAGATGTCCGCGAAGTCGCGTCCGCGCACGATCATCTTCTGGTAGATCGAGTAGTAGTGCTTCGGTCGACCGGTGACCGCGGCCTTGATCTTGGCTTCGCGAAGCTGCGCGGTCACGTCTTCGTTGACGACAGCGAGGAAGGTGTCCCGCGACGGCGATCGCTCGGCGACCATCCGCACGATCTCGTCGTAACGCTTGGGATAGAGCGTCGCGAAGGACAGGTCCTCGAGCTCCCACTTGATCGTGTTCATGCCCAGCCGATGAGCCAGCGGCGCATAGATCTCGAGCGTCTGCTTGGCGGTGCGCTGCTGCTTGTCCTCCGGCAGCCACTGCAGGGTGCGCACGTTGTGCAGCCGGTCGGCCAGCTTGAGGATGAGGACCTTGGCGTCACGCGCCATCGCGACGACCATCTTGCGGATGGTCTCCGCCTCGGCCGACTCGCCGTACTTCACCTTGTCGAGCTTGGTCACGCCGTCGACGAGCATGGCGACTTCGTCGCCGAACTCCCGGCGCACGTCGTCGAGCCCGAGGGCGGTGTCCTCGACCGTGTCGTGGAGCAACGCGGCGCAGATGGTCGGCTCCTCCATGCCCAGCTGGGCCACGATGGTCGCGACCGCGACGGGGTGGGTGATGTAAGGGTCGCCGCTGCGCCGCAGCTGCCCGCGGTGACAGCGCTCGGCCACCTCATAGGCCCGTTGGACGATGCGGGCGTCGGATTTCGGATGGTTGGCGCGCAGGGTCTTGAGCAGCGGTTCGAGCTCGGGTGAGGTGCCGCCGGACTTGGCTCCGCCCAGCCGGGCCAGCCGCGCGCGGACTCGAGCGGCCGGTGCCGGTCCCTCGCTGCCGGCACCCCCGGTCGGAGCAGGCGGATCGGGCCGCGGCTCGCGGGCAGGGGGGTCAGGCGTCACGGTGGCCGTGGCAGGGCCATCGACCGTCACCGGTACGACGTCCTCAGCCACCACGGCACTCCCCGGATCACTCTGCGTAACACGAGTCTACCGGCGCCGCGCCCGTCAGTAGGCGAGCAACGAGTGCACGGCGACGTCGGGCAACCGCTCCCGGCCACCGAGAAAGGTCAGCTCCAGCAACACACTGGCGCCGCTGACGATCGCGCCCGCTCGACGAACGAGCCCTGCTGCAGCCGCCACGGTGCCGCCGGTCGCGAGCACGTCGTCGACGATGAGGACCCGATCGCCGGGAGCCAGCGCGTCCTGGTGCACCTCGAGGACAGCCTCGCCGTACTCCAGCGCGTAGGCGGCCTGAAATGTCGCGCTGGGCAACTTTCCCTGCTTGCGCATCGGCACGAATCCGGCACCGAAGTGATAGGCAACGGGCGCCGCGATGATGAAGCCCCTGGCCTCGATGCCGACGACCTTGTCGATCGTCCCGCGGCCGCGGTGGGCGACGATCGCGTCGACCGCACCGGCGAAAGCGACGTGGTCGGCGAGCAGCGGGGTGATGTCCTTGAAGACGACGCCCGGCCGCGGGTAGTCAGGGACGTCGCGCACCCGTTCACGCAGCAGGGCGGTGAGGTCGAGCGTCACCGACGCTTGCGCTTGTTGCTGCGGCCACCCGGACGCCCGCCGCGGCCCCCCCGACGCTGCTGCCCGCCAGGGCGGCTGCCCGGTCGCGGGCCGGCCGCCGGCGTGGTCGGCTTCGCCGGCGCCGGCTCGTCGCCGGCTTCGTCGAGCACAGCTGTGGCGGTCGGAACGGTCGCGCTCTGCTGTCCGCCCCAGGTCGGCGCTGCCGCCTTGGTCGTCACCGCGGAGCCGTCCTTGGCCTGCCGCGCGGCGACCCGCCGAGCAAGGGCCTTGAACGCCGGCTCCCGCTCCTTGGCGTCGCAGACGAGGGGCGTCGCGATGAAGATCGAGGAGTAGGCACCTGAGGCGAGGCCGATCATCAGGGCCAGAGCCAGGTCCTTGAGCGAGCCTGCGCCGAGCAGACCCGCACCGATGACGAGCAGGCCGACGACCGGGAGCAGCGCGATGATCGAGGTGTTGATCGACCGGACCAGGGTCTGGTTCACGGCGAGGTTGGCTGCCTGGCTGTAAGTCATGCGACTGCCACCGATGATGCCCATGGTGTTCTCTCGAACCTTGTCGAAGACGACAACGGTGTCATAGAGGGAGTAACCGAGGATGGTGAGCAGCGCAATGACCGTCGATGGGCTGACCTCGAAGCCGACGAGGGAATAGATGCCTGCCGTGATCAGCAGGTCGTGCAACAACGCGACGATCGCCGACAGCGCCATCTTCCACTCGAACCGGAACGACATGTAGATGGTGACCGCGATCAGAAAGACGATGAGACCGGTGACGGCCTTCTTGGTGATCTGACTCCCCCACGTGGAGCCGACGGACTGGACGTCGATGTCTGACTTGGTGATGCCGAGTGCGCTGACGAGCTGATTCTCGACGTTGCCGACGACGTCGCCACCCGGAGCGTTCTTCGACTGCGGCAGTGACTTGGTCTCGACCCGGAAGCGCGAAGCCGACCCGGAGCCGGTGATCTGCGCAACTTCCGGCGTCACGCCGACAGCAGCCATTGCGGTGCGCACGTCCTGCAGCGAGTGACTGTTTCTCGGGAACTGGAAGACGTCACCGCCCTTGAAGTCGATCGACGGGTGCAGCCCGCGGATCGCAATGCTCAGGATGCTGATCAACAGCAACAACAGTGAAGCGGCGTACCACCGCCGGCGTCGGCCGATGAAGTCATAGGAGACCTCGCCGCGGTAGAGCCTGGTCGCGAGCCCCTCGCGGGCCACGTCAGGCCTCCCTCGGCTCGAGCACGGCACCGGATCGCGCCCGTCCGATGCCGGTCCAGGCGGCGCCCGAGTCGAAGGCCTTGCTGCGGGCCAGCACGGCCAGCAGCGGTTTGGTGAAGAAGAACACGATGAACAGGTCCGAGAGCGTCGACAAGCCGAGCGTGAAAGCGAAGCCGCGCACGTCGCCGATCGAGACGAGATAGAGCACGACGGCCGCGAGCAGCGAGACCGCGTCAGCCGAGATGATCGTGCGCCGGGCACGCGGCCACGCGCGCTCGACACCACTGCGCAACCGTCTGCCCTCGCGGATCTCGTCACGGATGCGTTCGAAGAACACGACGAAGGAGTCTGCGGTGATGCCGACCGCCACGATGAAGCCCGCGATGCCCGGCAGCGACAGGGTGTATCCGAGTGATGAGTGGCCGAGCAACGTCGTCACCGCATAGAGGATGCCGCCGGACAGCAGCAGGCTCGCGATCGTGACGAGGCCCAGCGCGCGGTAGTAGAGCAGCGAATAGAGGATGACGAGCACGAGCCCGATGCCACCGGCAATGAGCCCGCCACGCAGCTGGTCGGAGCCGAGCGACGCCGAGATCGACGAGACCGACTGCGTCACGAGCTTCAGCGGCAGCGCGCCGTACTTCAGCACGTTGGCCAGGTTGTTGGCGTCCGACTGGGAGAAGTTGCCGGTGATCTGCGCCTGACCACCCGGGATGCCGTTCGGGTCGGTGATGCGGGGGGCGGACTGGACGACGCCGTCGAGCACGATCGCGACCGCGTTGCAGCCGGCCGGTGGCGTGCAGTTCGGCACGTCCGGCTGCTTGGCTGCCTTGGCGGTCAGCGCCAGCCAGTGGCTGGAGCCGGACCCGTTGAACTTGAGGTTGACCAGCCACTGGTTGGTCGTCGGGTCGATGTTCGCGCTGGCGCTGCTGATCTCCGAGCCTTCGGTCCCGGCAGGCGCGAGCAGGTATTTGAACTGCCGGTCCTTCGTGTTGTCGCAGGAGACGATGTAGTCGGTGGGCGCGTCGATGCCGCCGGTCGGGTTGTTGCCCGTGCTGCAGTCCCACTTCGCGAACGCCGCCTCGACGGTTGTGAGGTCGGTCGACGCGGTGCCCGGCGCCGGGCCGGTCGGAGCCGTTGGCGACGCGGACGGGGTCGGGGAGCCCGATGTCGACGGGGTCGGGGACGCCGTGCCGGAGGGAGTCGGCGTCGGCGACGGTGTCGTCGACGCCATCGGGAGGCGCTGCAGTAACGACGGCCGCATCACGTCATGGGCCGGCTTCCGCTGCTTGGCCGCCGGGCTGATCGACTTCGTGATGGGAGACGGCGAGACGGCTCCCGAGGGCGTGGCCGACGGAACCGGGACGATCGTCTGCGACGCGTAGGGACCGACCTGCAACACCTGCCGGAACCGCAGCAGTGCGGTCTGGTCGAGCGCGGCGAGCTGGTCGCGGCTGGCGCCGGGGGCGGACACGACGATCGTCGAGCTGCCCTGGGTGCTGATCTGGGCGCCGCCGACACCGGCGCCGTTGACGCGCGCCCGGATGATGTCGACCGCCTGGTTGAGCGCACCCTTGGTGACCTTGGTGCCGGTGATCGGCTTCGCGGTGAGGATGACCTGGGTGCCACCACGGAGATCGAGTCCGAGCGCCGGTGTCTGCGCCGGGCCGAGGAGCATGCCGAGATACAACGCGACGACAAAGATGGCGACGGTCGCCAGCATCCGGCCGGGGCGGGGGCTTCTCGCTGCAGCCACTGTGGGTCGATGTCCTCTCTACGACGCGGCGTCCGGCAGCCGCCGGGGCTCGGCGTCGCGCTCGCTCAGGTCAGCGGTCTTTGGGGTCCGGGTCGGCCGACCACGGCTTGCCCGGCTCGGAGCCCGGATCCTCGGAAGCACCGGTCGACGTGCCGCCGGTGGTGGTGTCGTGGCTTTCGGTCGGAATCTCCTCGTGGGCGCCGGTCAGCGGCTCGTCGGCGGGCTCGTCCTCGAACGGCGTGTGGACGCGCGCAATCGCCGCTCGGACGAAGCGGCTGTGCACGCCGGGTGCGACCTCCAGGGTCACAACACCGTCCTCGTCCACCGAGACGACTGTGGCCAACATGCCGGCTGTCGTGGTGACCTCGGCACCCGGCTCGAGTGCGGCCCGGTTCTCGAGCGCCTTCCGCTGGCGCGTGCGCGCCGGGCGGACAAGGAGCATGTAGCCGACCGCGACGATGAGAAGGAGTGGCAGGAATGACAGAAGCCCGCCACCTGACTTCCCACCGGAACTGCCCGCAGCGACGAGGGCGAAGGCATGGCTGGTGAAAGGCACCCGGCGAGTCTAGGGGGGTTCTGACCGGGCGAGGTCGGCCGGATCGAACAGTGCGGGGTCGGCGGCGAGCAGAGCGGGCGGGCGAAGCCCGAGGTGCCGCCACGCGGCGGCCGTCGCCACCCGCCCCCGTGGCGTCCGCGCCAGCATCCCGGCCCGGACGAGGAACGGTTCGGCCACGGTCTCGACGGTCTCGGGCTCCTCGGCGACGGCAACGGCGAGCGTGGTGAGCCCGACCGGGCCTCCGCCGAACCGTCGCAGCAGCGCGTCGAGCACCGCGTGATCAAGCCGGTCGAGGCCGAGCTCGTCGACCTCATAGACCTTCAACGCCGCGCGGGCGACGCTGCGGGTGACCACGCCGTCGGCGCGGACCTCGGCGTAGTCCCGGACCCGGCGGAGCAGCCGGTTGGCGATCCGCGGCGTCCCACGGGCCCGCCGGGAGATCTCCTCGGCGCCTTCGCTGTCGAGCGCGACGCCGAGCAGCGCGGCACTGCGGACGAGAACGCGCTCGAGCTCCTCGGGCGAGTAGAAGTCGAGATGGGCCGTGAAGCCGAACCGGTCCCGCAGCGGGCCGGGCAGCAGCCCGGCCCGGGTGGTGGCACCCACGAGGGTGAACGGCGCGACGTCAAGCGGGATCGCGGTGGCTCCGGGGCCCTTGCCGACGACGACGTCGACCCGGAAGTCCTCCATCGCGACGTAGAGCATCTCCTCCGCCGGTCGGGCCATGCGGTGGATCTCGTCGAGGAAGAGCACCTCGCCCTCGCACAGGGTCGTCAGCAACGCGGCGAGGTCGCCGGCGCGTTCGATGGCGGGGCCGGACGTGATCCGCATCGGGGCGCCGAGCTCACTGGCGATGATCATGGCGAGCGTCGTCTTGCCGAGTCCGGGCGAGCCGGACAGCAGCACGTGATCCGGCGGCCGGCCGCGGCGGCTCGCGGCGTCGATGACGAGCGAAAGTTGCTCGCGAACCCGCTCCTGGCCGACGAACTCGTCGAGTCGTTTGGGGCGCAGCGCCGCGTCCGCGACGGTGTCGTCGTCCTCGGCGTAGGGCGAGACGACGTCGATGTCGGTCATGCGCTGCTCACGCTCGGCTCAGCAGCCGCAGGCTCGCCTTCAACAGCGCTGCGACGTCGGGCGTGTCGCCGACGGCGATCGCAGCCTCGGCCTCGGGCCCGACGGCAGCCAGCGCCTCATCGACCTCGCGGGTGCTCCAGCCCAGGCCGGTGAGCGCTTCACGTAGCTGGTGGCGCCAGGCGCCGACGCCGGGCTGGCCGGGCAGCCGGACGATGCCCCCTCCGCCGCTGGAGACGCCGAGCTTGTCCTTGAGCTCGAGGACGAGCCGCTGTGCACCCTTCTTGCCGACTCCGGGCACGAGTGTGAGGGCGCCGACGTCGTCGGTCGCGACGGCACTGCGTACGGCGTCGGGCGAGTGCACCGCCAGCACTGACTGCGCGAGCCGGGGACCGACGCCCGTCACCGACTGCAGGATGTCGAAGACACCCCGTTCGTCGTCGCTGGCGAAGCCGAAGAGCGTCAACGAGTCCTCGCGGACGACGAGGCTGGTCGCCAGTCGCGCGGTCTCGCCGACCCGCAGGCCGGCCAACGTCGCAGGCGCGCACTGCACCGCGAGTCCGATGCCGCCGACCTCGACGACCGCGGCTTCGGCCGTCAGGGCGGTCACCGCTCCCGACACGCACGCGATCACGATGTCGCCGCCGACAACCGGGCTTTCACATGCGCCTCCTGCAGTCGCTGTTGCATCGATCCGCGCCAGACGTGGCAGATCGCGAGGGCGAGCGCATCCGCTGTGTCCGCGGGCGTCGGCGGGGCTTCGAGGTGCAGCAGCCGGGTGACCATCGCGCCCACCTGTGCCTTGTCGGCTCTGCCGTTGCCCGTCACGGCGGCCTTGACCTCGCTGGGCGTGTGCAAGGCGACCGGCAGACCGGCCCGCGCGGCGCAGGTCATGGCCACCGCCGCCGCCTGGGCCGTGCCCATCACGGTGCGGACGTTGTGCTGGGAGAAGACCCGCTCGACCGCGACAACATCCGGGCGATGCTCGGCGATCCAGAGCTCGATCTCCTGCTCGAGTGCCAGGAGGCGCAGCGCGACTTCGTCGGTCGCCGGCGTGCGAACCACGTCGTAGGCGATGGCCGCCAGCGCTCGACCCGGGACGCCCTGGACGACCCCGAGGCCGCAGCGGGTCAACCCCGGGTCCACACCGAGAACGCGCACGTCACCTCCAACCGAACACCTGTTCGGAAGGCTATGCCGATGCAGCGCCCCAGCCCCGCAGCGACACGCTCCCATCGGTCGGATCGCGGTCGCTCTGCCTGGTCCATCCGGCGCTGATGCCGATGGCCACGGTTATCCCCAGATCCGCGCGCAGGCGCACTCCGGACGACCCGGCTAGTAATCGTGTTCGGATGCGTCGTGCGCTCGTCGAAGCGGTCAGGGAGCGGGGCGGCGTCATCGACCGCTCCGAGGCCCTGACGCTCGTGCCGCTCCATGTGCTCAAAGACGCTGTGACGGATGGCGCCCTGAAGCGGATCTTTCCGCAGGTCTACGCCCTGCCGGACGCCGCGGACGAGCTCGATGTGCGTCGGCGTGGCGCATTGCTGTTCCGGCCGGCCGGCGCGCTTTCGCACCTCGACGCTTTGGACGTGTGGGACCTCCCGGGCAACCTGCCGTCGCGGTCAACTGGGCCGCCAGCTGTGCACGTCACGTGTTCCGGCGAAAGTGCCGCGGTTTCGGCTCCGGGCCTCCGACTGCATCGCCGGAACGGCTTCAGAGCCGAGCCGCCTGCGGTGGTCGTGCGCAGAGGCCTGGCTGTCGTACGCCTCGAGCAGGCGGTGATCGAGTCATGGCCTCTGGTCCCCGAGCTCGAACGCCGGGCTGCGGCCATCGTCGCGGTCCGAGACAGGCGGACAACCGGAGCTCGGCTCATCCACGTCCTCCAACGTCAGCGCCGCGCGGCAGGCGCCGCTGACATGGACAAGCTGTTCCGACTGCTCTCCCTCGGAATCCACAGCGAGCTGGAAGCATGGGGCCACGAACACGTCTTCAATGACTCACGGCTCCCCCCATCTCGCGCCCAAGTGCCGGTGCGGCTTCCGAGCGGCCGCACGATCTACCTGGATCGCCTCTACGACGAAGAGCTGGTCAATGTCGAGCTCGATGGCGCCGCCTACCACGGGCTGCCGAGACAGCGCGAGCGTGACCTCCGACGCGATTCAGCTCTTGCGTCACTCGGATTCGTGACGGTGCGATTCAGCCATCCGCGACTGCACGCCGACCACGAGCAAGCCGTCGACGAGCTGCTCGCGACTTTGGCGATGAGAAGGTGTCAGCTCAGACTTCGCCGCGCATGAGTTGTCGCCTCAGGCAGTCAAAGGCGTCGATTCAGGCCGCCTCAGACGACAACGATCAAGGAACGATCGTGAGGCAGGGCGTCAGACGGACTCGAGGACCTCGTCGGAGACGTCGAAGTTGGCCCACACGTTCTGCACGTCGTCGGAGTCTTCCAGCGCGTCGACGAGACGCAGCACCTTGCGCCCGGTGTCGTCATCGAGCGCGATCGACGCGGAAGGCAGGAACGAAACCTCAGCCGACTCGACCGGAATGCCCGCAGCCTCGAGCGCGACGCGCACGTCGTGCACATCGGTCGCCTCGCAGATCACCTCGAACATGTCGCCGAGGTCGTTGACCTCCTCCGCACCGGCCTCGAGCACCGCAGCGAGCACGTCGTCCTCGGTCCGGTCGGCGCCGCCGTCGGCGCCGCCGCGGGGCACGAGCACGACTCCCTTGCGGTTGAACAGATAGGACACCGACCCGGGATCGGCGAGCGAGCCGCCGTTGCGGGTGAACGCGGTGCGCACCTCCGACGCCGCCCGGTTGCGGTTGTCGGTCAGACACTCCACCAGCACCGCGACGCCACCGGGCCCATAACCCTCGTAGACGATCGACTCGTAGTCGGCGCCACCGGCGTCCAACCCGGCACCGCGTCGTACGGCGCGGTCGATGTTGTCGTTGGGCACCGAGCTCGACTTGGCCTTCTGGATCGCGTCGGCAAGCGTCGGGTTGCCCGCCGGATCTCCACCACCCGTGCGCGCGGCGACCTCGACGTTCTTGATCAGCTTGGCGAACAGCTTCCCGCGGCGAGCGTCCACGACGGCCTTCTTGTGCTTGGTCGTCGCCCACTTCGAGTGGCCGCTCATGTGGGCCTCCCGCCAGTGCCGCTCAAAGCTGCTGCTCCTTCACGATCTGTACGAAGAGCTGGTGGACCCGCAGGTCACCCGTGAGCTCGGGATGGAACGACGTGGCCATCAGCGGACCCTGACGCACCGCCACGATCCTACCGGCGGCTTGTCCGTCGCCGACTTTCGCGAGGACCTGCACCGACTCTCCCGCGTCCTCCACCCAGGGCGCGCGGATGAACACGGCGTGCAGCGGCGAGCGCAGGCCGGCGAAGTCGATGTCACCCTCGAACGAGTCGACCTGCCGACCGAAGGCATTACGCCGGACAGTGATGTCCAGTCCGCCGACGGCCACCTGGTCGGCGGTCCCGTCGAGGACACGGTCGGCGAGCAGGATCATGCCGGCGCAGGACCCGTAAGCAGGCATCCCCGCACGCACACGCTTCTGCAGGGGCTCGAGCAGGTCGAACGCCACGAGCAGCTTGCCGATCGTCGTCGACTCGCCGCCCGGGATGACGATCGCATCGACGTCGTCGAGCTCGCTCGCTCGCCGCACCCGGACCGCATCCGCACCGGCGGCGGACAGCGCTGCGACATGCTCGCGCACATCACCTTGCAGCCCGAGCACCCCGACGACCGGGGCGAAGCTCACCTACCAACCTCGGCTGGAAAGCCTGTGGTCGACGGGCAGCGAGTCGACGGTGATGCCGACCATCGCCTCGCCGAGACCGCGCGACACCTTCGCCACGACCCCGGGGTCGTCGTGCATGGTGGTGGCCTCGACGATCGCCCGAGCCCGCTTCGCGGGGTCGCCGGACTTGAAGATGCCACTACCGACGAAGACACCGTCAGCTCCGAGCTGCATCATCATCGCCGCGTCGGCCGGAGTGGCGATGCCACCGGCGGTGAACAGCACGACGGGCAGCGCACCCGTCTCGGCGACCTCGCGCACCAGGTCGTAGGGCGCCTGCAGCTCCTTCGCCGCGACGAACAGCTCGTCCGGTGACAGTGTGCGCAGCCGGTTGATCTCGCCACGGATCGCACGCATGTGCGTCACCGCGTTGGACACGTCACCGGTGCCGGCCTCACCCTTCGACCGGATCATCGCCGCACCCTCGCTGAGCCGCCGCAGCGCCTCGCCGAGGTTGGTCGCACCGCACACGAACGGGACGGTGAACTGCCACTTGTCGACGTGATGGGTGTAGTCCGCGGGTGTCAGCACCTCGGACTCGTCGATGTAGTCGACGCCGAGCGCCTGCAGCACCTGTGCTTCCGCGAAGTGACCGATCCGGCACTTGGCCATCACCGGGATGGAGACGGCCTCGATGATCCCGTCGATCATGTCGGGGTCGCTCATCCGAGACACGCCGCCTTCGGCGCGGATGTCGGCTGGCACCCGCTCGAGCGCCATCACCGCGACCGCGCCGGCATCCTCGGCGATCTTCGCCTGCTCAGGCGTGACGACATCCATGATGACGCCGCCCTTGAGCATCTCCGCCATGCCGCGCTTGACCTTGGCGGTGCCGATCCCGGTGCCGTTGCTGTCGCTGCTCACGGCTCAATCGTACGGCGCGGAAGCGGCGGCGACATCTGAGATTGCCAGCGCGGTGTCGTCCATCTCGAAGTACGACGGGCGCGCAGCGTGCCCGGCGAGGTGCAGCAGCCGCACCACCCAGCGGCGGCGCACGGCCAGCGCGTCCCGCACGGCGTCGTTGTGGAAGCGCCGCGCGAACGAGACGCGGGTGACCACGTCGATGATCCCGGCGGTTTCCGCGCCGTTCGGACTGAGCGAAGCCGAAGCATCCTGCAGGGCCCGGGACAGGGCGTTCTCCAGCGTCTCGCGGTCGTGGCCGAGCCCGACTGCATCGGCGACTCCGACGGCCGCCTTGGCGAGATCCGTCACCGCCGCGCGGGGCAGGTCCGCACGCTGCGCCAGCCTGGCGGCGGTCTCGGCCCGCTGAGCGAGCTGCTCGTCGAGCGCGGCCGCGGCCGCGTCCACGCGTGCGTGAAGCCGGTCGAGCCGTCGCGCCGTCCAACTCGCGTAGACCGCCAACAGCACGGCCGCAACGGCAGCCGCGATGTAGAGAGCCACGTGCTGGACGCTACTCGGCTGGGCTCCCCGCTGCCGGGGCTTCGACCGACTCGGGATCCTCGACCACGGGACCGACCGCGGCCACCGCGACCGTCTCGTAGACACGAACGATCTCCTGCGCGACCACGGACCAGTCGTAGCGCTCGACCGAGGCCAGCCCGGCGCGGCGCAACGACTCCCGCCGCTTGGGTGAGTCGAGCAGCGCGCCGCACGCGTGGGCCAGCGACTCCGGGTCTCCCACTGTGGCCAGCACGCCCGTGCGGCCACCGTCGGGACCGTTGAGGACCCGGCGGAACGCGTCGAGGTCGCTCGCCACGATCGGTGTCCCGGCTGCCATCGCCTCGAGCAGGATGATGCCGAAGCTCTCGCCGCCGGTGTTGGGAGCGACGAACACGTCCACCGAGTGGTAGACGCGGGCCTTGTCGGCCTCGTCGACCTGACCGAGCAGCACGACCCGTTCGTCGACCGGCTCGTCCAGCTCACCGGGGCCGGCAACCAGAAGTCGCAGCTCGGGGTGTTGCTTCCAGAGATAGGGCATCGCCTCGAGCAGCACGGCCAAGCCCTTGCGCGGCTCGTCGATCCGCCCGACGAAGCCGAGCGCGCCACCGTCGCCCGGCCACCCCGGCAGCGGCTGCGCATCGGCATAGCGCGCCACATGCACCCCGTTGGGGATGACGACGGCGTCTCCGCCGAGGTGCTCCACGATCGTCTTGCGCGCTGCCGGCGACACCGCGATGCGGCCGACGATCTTCTCGATCTGCACCTGCAACGGACTCTGCAGCAGGGCCAGCAACCGCGACCGGGCCATGGCTGCGTGGAACGTCCCGACGATCGGACCGCGCGCGTTCATCAACGCGAGCAGCGACAGCGAGAACGTCTCCGGCGAGTGCAGATGAAGGACGTCGAAGTCACCTTCCTGCAGCCATCGGCGCACCCGGCCGGCGCTGACCGGTCCGAAGATCAGACGCGACACCGAGCCGTTGAAGGGCACCGGCACGGTGCGACCGGCGCGCGTCACCCACGGCGGGATCGGCGCGTCCTCGTCGTCGACCGGTGAGATCACCGAGACGTCGTGACCCATGTCGATCAGCGTCTCCGCCAGGTCGCGCACGTGCGCGACCACACCGCCCGGGACGTCCCAGGGGTAAGGCGACACCAACCCGATCTTCACCGGCCGGTCCCCATCGGTCGCCTCACACCGCTGCCGGGTCAGGCAGCCGGGACGGGTCGAGGTCAGCCGTCCAGACCCGCTGGAGCATGTGCCAGTCCTGCGGGAACTCGGCGATCGCCTCGGCGAAGGCATCCGCCAGCTGTTGGGTCATCCCCTGGATCTTCTCGCTTCGGGTGCCAGCGGGGGGCGGGTCGATGCGCGGGTGAGCGCGCAGGCGCAGGTGCTTGGCGTCGGGGTAGGACATCGTGATCGGCACCAGCGCCGCACCGGTGTCGAGGGCAAGCGCCGCCGGCCCGGCGGGCATCCGGGCGGGAGCGCCGAAGAACTCGACTTCGAGACCCGACGACGTCAGGTCACGATCGGCGAGCAGCGCCAGGGTGCCGCCGCTGCGCAGTCGCTCGGCCAGCACGCCGAACGGCGGCCGCTCGCCACCGGTGAGCGGGATGACCTCCATGCCGAGGCCCTGGCGGAAGGCGACGAATCGGTCGAACAGCGCGGCCGGTTCCAACCGTTCGGCGACGGTGGTGAACGGGACACCGCTGCCGGCGAGCCAGCCGCCGGCGTGGTCCCAGTTGCCCATGTGTGGCAACGCCAGGACAAGACCCTCACCCGACGTGGCCGGCCCTCGCAGCCGCCACTCCTCGACGAGCTGCATCCGCGCGGCGATCTCGTCGGCGCGCATCCGGGGCAGCTGGAACACCTCCCGCCAGTAGCGCAGGTAGGAGCGAACGCCTTGGTGCGTCGTACGGCGCAGCTCCCGCTCCGAAGCCTGCGGCCCGAGCACTCGTCGCAGGTTGGCCTCGAGCCGTTGCACGCTCTTGCCGTGCCGCGCATAAACGGCGTCAGCGATCGCGTCGAACTGCGGCCGGGCGAGTCGTTCGGGCATGCCGCGCACCACCGCCCAGCCGGCGGCATAGAGCGCATCGGTCAGCCGGCCGCTCACGTGGTTGCTGCCTTGGCCTGCCGGTGGACCTCGACGATGCGCTGACCGACCGTGATGGTGGTGGCGACGGCCAGGCCCCACAGCCCGATCGCCCGCAGCACGGGAGCGTCGAAGAGGCCGGACAATCCGGTCAGCACCAGGATGGTGATGAGTCGCTCCGAGCGCTCAGCGATCCCGACGTTTGCGGTCATCCCGAGCGACTCGGCCCGGGCTTTCGCGTAGGACGTCACCACCCCGGCGACGAGGTCATAGAGCGCGACAGCGCACAGCGTGATGTCGTTACCGTCGCCGGCGTACCAGAGGGCCAGCGCCCCGAAAACGGCACCGTCGCCCACCCGATCCATCGTCGAGTCGAGGAATGCGCCCCACTGCCCGCTGCTGCCGCGGACCCGCGCCACCGCCCCATCGAGCAGGTCGCTGAAGACGAACGCGGTGATGACGAGCGTGCCGACGAAGAACTTGCCGCGCGGATAGAACGCCAGTGCGCCGCCGGCGACACCGAGCGTGCCGACAACGGTGAGCGCGTCGGGAGTGACACCCATCGCGGCGAGCCGCCTGGCAACCGGCTCGGTGACCCGGTTGATCTGCGGTCGGGCGTGGATTCCGAGCATGGCAGGACCAGCGTAGCCAAGATCGCGGCGACGGCCGCGTCACCCGACCCGGCCCTTGTCTGACTGCCGGGGGTGGTGGAGGCTGCCACCAGCGCATCGATCTCCCGACCTCGATGCGGACGGTGACACATCCAGCAGGAGGCGAGCGCGATGGCCGACAAGTCGAACGCTTCAGGGGCCGCCGTCGGCAGGGCGCCCTCGGCCGACGAGCCCGCGCACATCCGCAACGTCGTGCTGGTCGGCCACTCGGGAGCGGGCAAGACGACTCTCGCCGAGGCCCTCCTCGTCGCGACCGGGACGATTCCCCGGGCCGGTCGGGTCGAGGACGGCACCACGGTCAGCGATTTCGACGAGGCCGAGGTTCGCCAGCAGCGGTCCATCTCGCTGACCCTCGCTCCGTTCGAGCACGACGGCATCAAGGTCAACCTGCTGGACACACCCGGTTACGCCGACTACACCGGCGACCTGCGTGCGGGGCTGCGAGCTGCCGACGCCGCGCTGTTCGTGGTGTCCTCCGCCGACAGCATCGATGGCACCACCCAGATGATCTGGGAGGAGTGCGCGAGCGTCGGCATGCCTCGGGCCGTCGTCATCACGCGACTCGACTCGCCTCGGGCGGACTTCGACGCGACCCTGGCCGCCGCCCAGGCGGCCTTCGGCGAGGGCGTGCTGCCGCTCTACCTCCCGATGCACGCCGACGACGGTGCGGTCGGCGGTCTGATCGGGCTGCTGTCGAAACAGATCTACGACTACACCGACGGCACCCGGGCCCAACGCGACCCCGACCCCCAGCACCTGCCGCTCATCGAGGAACACCGCAACGCGCTGATCGAGGGCATCATCGCCGAGTCCGAGGACGAGACGCTGATGGAGCGCTACCTCGGCGGCGAGGACATCGACACGAAGGTGCTCATCGACGACCTCGAGACCGCGGTCGCGCGAGGGACGTTCTACCCAGTGCTGGCGGCGTGCGCGGGAACCGGTCTAGGGATGGCGGAGCTGCTCGAGGTGCTGACGGCGGCCTTCCCCTCCCCGTTGGAGCACCCGCTGCTCCCGGTCACCCGGCCGGACGGATCGCCGGTGGAACCGCTCACCGCCGACCCGAAGGGCCGGCTGTGCGCCGAGGTCGTCAAGACCACGACGGACCCCTACGTCGGGCGCATCTCGCTCGTCCGCATCTTCTCCGGCACCCTGCAGGCCGACGCCGTCCTGCACGTGTCGGGCCACGGCCTCTCCGAGCGCGGTCACGACGACCACGACGTCGACGAGAAGGTCGGGGCACTGTCTTCACCGCTCGGCAAGGCCCAGCGACCGGTGCCGCACGCCATCGCGGGCGACATCGTGGCCATCGCCAAGCTGGCCCGAGCCGAGACCGGCGACACGTTGTCCTCGAAGGACGACCCGTTGCTCGTGCACGCGTGGGAGATGCCCGAACCCTTGCTGCCGGTCGCCATCCAGGCCAAGAGCAAGGCCGACGAGGACAAGCTGTCGACCGGCCTGCAGCGCATCGTCGCCGAAGAACCGACCGTCCGCCTCGAGCGCAACGTGGAGACCCACCAGCTGGTGCTGTGGTGCATGGGCGAGGCGCACGCGGACGTGCTCATCGACCGACTGAAGACCAAGTACGGCGTCGAGGTGGAGCCGGTCGAGCTGCGCGTCCAGCTGCGCGAGACCTTCGCGGGTCCTGCCCAGGGTCACGGCCGGCACGTGAAGCAGTCCGGCGGCCACGGCCAGTTCGCCGTCTGCGACGTCACCTTCGAGCCGACGCCGTCGGGCTCCGGATTCGAGTTCCTGGTCAAGATCTACGGTGGTTCCGTGCCCAACCAGTTCATCCCCTCGGTCGAGAAAGGCATCCGCGCCCAGATGGAGCATGGTGCAGCCGCCGGCTATCCCGTCGTCGACATCCGAGCGACGCTGACCGACGGCAAGGCGCACTCGGTCGACTCTTCCGACATGGCGTTCCAGATCGCGGGTGGCCTGTCGTTGAAGGACGCCGCGGAGAAGACGCAGGTGCTCCTGCTCGAGCCGGTGCTCGAGATCGCCGTGCTCGTCGCTGACGACTACGTCGGCGCGGTGATGTCGGACCTGTCCACCCGGCGCGGCCGGGTAACCGGAACGGAGCCCGTCGGCAACAACGGGCGCACGTTGGTGCGAGCCGAAGTGCCCGAGATCGAGGTCACCCGCTACGCCATCGACCTGCGCTCGCTGTCGCACGGCACCGGGACGTTCACCCGCACCTATCAACGCCATGAACCGATGCCGCAACACGTCGCGCAGAAGGTCTTGGCCGAGGCTGGCACGAAGAGCGCGTGATGACCCCAACGACACTCGACCTCGGCTGGACGTTGTCCGCGCCGTCCCGCACCGACCTCTGGAGCCGGTTCATCGCCGAGCAGAAGGTGGCGAGCATCGCCGAGATCGGCGTGTTCCGTGGTGAGTTCGCCGAGCAGATTCTCGGCGCCTGCCCGGACATCACCCGCTACTACCTGATCGACCCGTGGCGACACCTGGACGACTGGGACAAGCCCGCCAACGTCAAGGACGGCAAGTTCGACAACTTCTACAACGCTGCGATGGCACGCACCGAGCCCTACAGCGACAAAAGGGTGGTCCTGCGTGGCCGGACGACGGAGGTGCTGCACGAGATCTCGGACGACGAGCTCGACCTCGCCTACATCGACGGCGACCACACGCTGCGCGGCATCACCATCGACCTGATCCGGGCATGGCCGAAGGTCAAGGCCGGGCAGTTCGTCGGCGGCGACGACTTCTCCCTCCGGCTCTGGCAGCACAAGGGCGACTACGAGCCGACGCTCGTCTTCCCCTACGCCGTCTACTTCGCCGAAGCCGTCGGCGCACCGATCTATGCGCTGCCGTTCGGTCAGTTCCTCATTCACAAGATCGACAGCGGCTTCGAGTTCCGGGACCTCACCGGCACCTACAAGGAGCTCGGACTGCGCAAGGCGTTCCGGCAGCAGGCCAGGCAGTCCGCCAGCCCGAAGCCGACGTCTCCGGACGCGCCGGCCGGCCTACTGAGCCGGCTGCGGCGCCGCTGAGTCGGACCCGGACGACCACGCCCGCGCGAGCAGCTCGCGGGTGTCGCCCAACAGCTGGGGGAGCACCTTCGTGTGGCCGACGACGGGCATGAAGTTGGTGTCGCCACCCCATCTCGGCACCACATGCTGGTGCAGGTGCGCCGCAATGCCGGCGCCAGCCACCGCGCCCTGGTTCATGCCGATGTTGAACCCCTGAGCGTTGCTGACCGCGCGCAGCACCCGCATCGACTGCCTGGTGTAGGCAGCGAGCTCGCTGGTCTCTTCGTCGGTCAGGTCGGTGTAGTCCGCGACGTGGCGGAACGGCACCACCATCAGATGCCCGCCGTTGTAGGGATAGAGGTTGAGCACCGCGTAGACGACCTGGCCGCGGGCGACGATCAACCCCTCCTCGTCTCCCATCGACGGGATCGTGCAGAAGGCGCACTGGTCGCCCTTGCCCTCCCCTTTGATGTAGGCCATCCGGTGCGGCATCCACAACCGCATGAAGGGGTCAGCCCCGCCCGCCCCGTGCTGCACCTGCCGCTCTGGCGGCAGCAGCGACGGATCGTCCTCAGCCATGCGCGTCGGCGGGCAGCAGGGTCTCCGGGTTGAGCGCGTCCGGTTCGACCTGCCGCGACGCGATGTTGCGGACGACCTCCACGATGGCCTCGTCGATCGGGACACCACGTCGTTCGACACCGTTGCGATAGCGGACCGAGACCGCCCCTGCCTCCACGTCGCGCGGCCCGGCGACGAACATGAACGGCACCTTCTGCTGCTGGGCGTGGAGGATCTTCTTCTGCATGCGGTCATCCGAGGCGTCGATCTCGACCCGCACGCCTTCGCCCTTCAACCGTTCGGCGATGTGCTGGAGATAGTCGACGTTCTCCGAGCGGATCGGGATGCCCGCCACCTGCACCGGCGCGAGCCACGCCGGGAAAGCGCCGGCATAGTGCTCGGTCAGAACCCCGAGGAACCGCTCGATCGACCCGAACTTGGCCGAGTGGATCATCACCGGCTGGCGCCGGGACCCGTCCGAGGCCTGGTATTCCAACCCGAACCCGGCCGGCTGGTTGAAGTCGTACTGAATCGTTGACATCTGCCAGGTGCGGCCGATGGCGTCCCGCGCCTGCACCGAGATCTTCGGCCCGTAGTACGCCGCGCCGCCGGGGTCCGGCACCAGCGCGAGGCCGGTGTCGGTCGCGGCCTTCTCGAGGATGCGCGTCGCAGTCTCCCAGTCCGTGTCGCTGCCGATGAACTTTCCCGAGCTGTCGTCGCGGGTCGACAGCTCGAGGTAGAAGTCGTCGAGCCCGAAGTCCTTGAGCAGGCTCAGGATGAAGCTGAGCAGGTGTTGGATCTCTTCGGGTGCCTGTTCGGCAGTGCAGTAGGAGTGGGAGTCGTCCATGGTCAGCCCGCGCACCCGGGTGAGCCCGTGCACGACACCGGACTTCTCGTAGCGGTAGACAGTGCCGAACTCGAACAGCCGCATCGGCAGGTCACGGTAGGACCGCCCGCGCGACCGGTAGATGAGGTTGTGCATCGGGCAGTTCATGGCCTTGAGGTAGTAGTTGCTCCCCTCCATCTCCATCGGCGGGAACATCGTGTCCGCGTAGTACGGCAGGTGGCCGCTCGTCTCGAACAAGCCCTGTTTGGAGATGTGCGGGGTGCCGACGTAGTCGAACCCCTCCTCGATGTGCCGGCGGCGTACGTAGTCCTCCATCACCCGTTTGATGACGCCGCCCTTGGGGTGGAACACGACGAGGCCGGAGCCGATCTCGTCGGGGAAGGAGACCAGGTCGAGCTCGGCGCCGAGCCGGCGGTGGTCGCGACGCTCAGCCTCCGCGATCAGCTCGAGGTGGCCCTCGAGTGCCTCCATCGACTCCCAGGCGGTGCCGTAGATCCGCTGCAGCTGCGGGTTCTTCTCACTCCCCCGCCAGTACGCCGCCGCCGAGCGCGTGAGCTTGAACGCCGGGATCTTGCCGGTGGTGGGCAGGTGCGGCCCGCGGCAGAGGTCCTTCCACACCAGCTCATCGCGGCGCAGGTTGTCGTAGATGGTCAGCTCGTTGCCCCCGACCTCGACGTCGGCTCCTTCGGCCGACTCGGCTGTGCTGCCCTTGAGGCCGATGAGCTCGAGCTTGTAGGGCTCGGCCGCCAGCTCGCGGCGCGCCTCGTCGTCGCTCACGACGCGGCGCACGAAGCGCTGGCCCTGGCGGATGATGCGGTCCATGGCCTTCTCGATGGCCTTCAGGTCGTCGAGGGCGAAGGGGGTCGCCACGTCGAAGTCGTAGTAGAAGCCGTCCGTGACGGGCGGGCCGATGCCGAGCTTCGC
>JAVEEH010000129.1 GCA_030840545.1 Frankiaceae bacterium
CGGCAGCACCACGGCGCGCAGCGCCGAACGACCACCTTGCGCGACAAGTTGGCCGACTGCCCCGGCAAGCGGGCGCGGTTCGGCCGGTGCAACGCTCACAGCACTCGACAAGGCGCTCCCCCCACGCGTCGCCGTGACTCGTCCGCTGTCTACACCCGTTGGCCGCCGCTGTCACGATTGCCGGCTGCCTGACCGGCGTCGAAGCGCTCACGGCAGTGGTCGGAGCAGAAGTAGACGGGTTGTCCGTCGTGGTGGCTCATCGCACCCGGATGCATCGTCTCGACCTGCATCCCGCAGACCGGATCCTTGGCATAGCCCGCACCGCCGTCGAAGCGCTCACGATGACGGTAGAGCCAGTAAAGCGCGGCGAAGACGACGAGTGCCAGCACGTCGAGGACTGTCGTGTAGTTGAGTCCGAACACGTCGCGCCCGACGGGACCGGTGTCGGAGTTAGGAGCGACCGGCGCAATGTTGACGGCCCGGAACAGGTACTCCGTCACGAGCCCGGCGACACTCATCGTCGACCAGAACACCGCCAGCAACCGAAGCGTGATCGGCGTGCCGTAGTACTTGCGGTAGATGAGCAGCAACGGCAGCGCGATCAGGTCGGCGAACACGAACGCGACGACGCCACCGAAGCTGCTGCCACTCGACCACAGCGCGGCCGCGAGGGGCACATTGCCGATCGAGCAGACGAAGCTGATGATCGCGAGGAACGGGCCGAGGACGACATTCTCCAGTGACGACCAGAGACCGTGACCGGTGAGGAAGAGCGACCGCCAGAACGACGTGGGCACGGCGACGTCCGCGAAGCCTGCGACGACGAAGCCGATGACGAGCTCGCGCCTCACCATGGTGAGGTCACTGATCGTGTAGCCGGCGGCGTCCGACCAACCGCCGAGCGACCGGATCCGTTGTCGCGTCGAGCGGCCTTCGCCGGGCGCCGGCGGCTCGCCGTGATGTTCGTGGCCGGTGCGCGCCGACTGTTCGCTGGTGAGGCGTTGCCGGGCCCGCTCGATGTCCGCCGGCTTGACGACGCGCGGCAGTACGACGGCGATCAGCGTGATCATGATGGCGCCGCCGACGAACTCGGCCGCTGCGAACTCCCACCCGATCAACAGCCACAGCACGGCACCGAGCTCGACGACGAGGTTGGTCGACGCGAACATGAACGCCTGCGCGGCGGTGAAGTCGGCCCCGCGGGCGAACAGCGTCTTGGCGAGAGCACTCGCGGCGTAGGAGCAGGAAGAGGATGCGACGCCGAACAGGCTGGACTTGACGATCGTGCGAGGCCGGTGGTCACCGAGGGCGCGTTGCATCTGGGCGCGCGAGACGAACGCCTGGACGGCTCCCGACAGCCCGAACCCGAGCACGATCGCCCACAACGTCTCCCAGAACATCCACCAGCCGTCGGCGAGGCTGCGGCCGATCGTGTCGAGCACGTCAGTCATGACCCGAACAAGTCGCGGACGATTGGCCGCGCGTCGGGTGGTGCGTCCACATCCAGCGTGAGGGTGCCGGCGGTGACCGTCACCGTGAACGCAAAGAACGGACAGCACTGCTGCTCCAGCACGGCCAGCCGGGCAACCTCTGCGGCGAGGGATGCGTCGGCCGCAAACGACAATCGCAACGTGTCGCCGTCCCACGCTCGGCCGACACGCTGCGCGACGAGGGCCGACCACGCGCCGACTCGGCTCGCTTGCTCACCGCCGTCCAGCGAGCAGGCGATGTCGGCCGGTTCCGGGCTCATCGGCTCGGCCCCAACGCTTCGCGAAGTGCCTCGAGGGCGGCGGGCACTGCGGCGTACCAGACGTTGCGACCCCGGCGTTCGCCGGTGACCAGGCCCGCCTCGGTGAGCACCTTCAGGTGATGGCTGACCGTGGGCTGGCTCTTGGACACCGGCTCGACCAGATCGCACGCGCACACGGAGCCCGCGTCGGCGGTGGCGAGCAGGCTGAGCAACCGCAGCCGCACCGGGTCGGCAAGAGCGGCGAACTGGTCGGCGAGCGCCTCGGCGTCACCCGGGGACAGCTCCACCGCGCGCAACGGCGCGCAGCACGCGAGTGGGGACGCATTGACAACCATCGATACTCCTGGCACCGTGTCGTATTGATCGTGGTCAATGTATCGCACCGAAGCCCGGAGGTGGCAATGTCCCGCATCCAGCTCGCCCTCAACGTCGACGACATCGGCGCAGCGACCGAGTTCTACGCCAAGCTCTTCGGCGTCGAGCCGGCGAAGCAGCGGCCCGGCTATGCCAACTTCGCGGTGACCAACCCACCCCTGAAGCTCGTGCTGCTGGAGAACCCCGGCCACGGCGGCACCCTCAACCACCTCGGTGTCGAGGTCGAGTCGACGGAGGAGGTGGAGGCGGAGCTGACCCGGCTCGGCGATCTCGGTCTGGCCGGCACGGAGGAACGCGCCACCACCTGTTGCTATGCGACCCAGGACAAGTTCTGGGTCGAGGGCACGCCCAGTGACGAACGCTGGGAGATCTACACCGTGCTCGCCGACAGCGCGACCTTCGGGGAGCCCTGCGCCCCCACCGGCGCCTGCTGCTGAATGGGAGTCCGGCCGTAGCTGCGGGAGTACGGTCCAGCCATCGCCGGTCGAAGGGATCAGCCATGACGGACCTCACCGACACTGCACTGCCACCGCAGCGGGCCGCTGGTGCCATTGCAGCGGTCGACGCCTACCTGGCCGGCTGGAACGCGCACGACGGTGCCGCGGTTGCCGCGGTGGTGGGCGGGAGCTATCTCGACCCGACACTGCCCGCGCCGATCAGCGGTGCCGACCTGGCCGCGTACGTCGACGGGTTGTGCGCCGCGTTCCCCGATCTGGTGTTCGCGCATGTGGCCACCCACGTCGCCGGTGACGTGGCGACGGTGCAGTGGCGGATGCAAGGCACTAACAGCGGCACGCCGCTGCCGGGCGCCCCCGCGGCTACGCACACCTCGATCGACCTGGCCGGCCTCGACGTCATCTCGACGACCCACGGACAGGTGGACACCGTCGTCGGCTATTTCGACCAGAAGGCGTTCATCGAGCAGCTCGGCTTCCAGACGATCGTCGCGCCGAAGGACGAATGGCCGGTCACGTTCGGCATCGCCACCCGCGTCGACCTCGGCAACGTCACATCACCGGGGGCTTTGTCGATGACATGGATCGAGGTCGACGAAGCCGACCAGTCGGAGCTGCAACGGCGGACCACCGAGATCGTCACCGCGTTGGCGAGCGATCCGGCGTTCATCGGTTTCCAGAGCACCGGCACCGGCAACCGCAACCTGACCCTCACCGCATGGACCTCGCCCGAGGCGGCGGAGGCTGCGCTCGCCCGCAACGCCCCGCACACCGCTGCGATGGATCGCGTGCTGAGCGAGGGGTTCGGTGCCCGTGGCTTCACGAGCATCTGGCAGCCCTTCCGGCTGAACAGCCAGTTCGCGACGTGCCCGGACTGTCTGGCCTACGTGTCGCTGGCACCGGCCGTCGCGACCGCGACGTGCGGGTGCGGCGCCGAGGTCACCGTTGCGCCCTACCTCTAACTCCTGAGGAGCTCGTACAGGGGGCCGCGGTTAGTCTCGGTTCGACATGGCTGACCTGACCGACCTGACCGGAGTCGTGCGCTCCGGCGTCAACACTGCCAAGCGTGGGGTCGACGTGGCGCTGGCACTGCCGCGCATCGCGTTGGCGCTCGAGCGGCTCGCCTCGAGCGCGGAAGATCTCCGCCGGCTCGCCGACACCGGTGACGAGCTGCGCCGGCTGTTGCGCGCAGCGTCGAGCGACGATCTCGTGAAGGCCCGGGAGACCCTGCAGCGCGTGGCCGAGACCGTGACCCAGCTCAACCTCGCGGTCGCGTCGCTCAACACGACCGTCAGCCCGTTGCAAGGCGCCACCGAGCGCCTCGGTCGGCTGGTCGACCGGCTGCCGCAGCGGGGCCGTCGAGTCCTGGAGGTCGAACCCGACCTCGGAGGAGCCGACGGGTGACCGCGCTCACCATCGGCGGCGACCGCCGCCGCACCGCGATCACGCTGGCGATGGGCCTCGCGGCTGCGGTCGCACTCCGGGTCGCGCTCGCCGGGGCGGCCGGAGCCTCGTCCCTGCGGGCCGGGCTGATCTTCGCGTTCGCGCTCACCCTGCTCGCCGTCCTCGCGCGTACGACGGCAACCGTCTCCGTCCGCGCACTCGCAATCGGCGCGGCCGGGGCCGTCGTGCTGGTCCTGCCGGTGTTGCTGACCCGGGGTGTGTCCGTCGTACATCCGGCCGGCTCCTACCTCGGGTGGGCGACCGCGACGGCTGTCGTCGCGACGGCCGAGGAGGCGTTCCTGCGCGGCGCGTTGTTCGACGCGCTGGACCGGTGGCGCGGAGCCAATGTCGCGGTCGTCGGGGCTGCGGTCGCGTTCGCGCTGCTGCACGTGCCGCTCTATGGCTGGCACGTCCTGCCGCTGGATCTCGCTGTCGGGTTGGCACTCGGCGCGCTGCGTCTCGCGGCCGGCACCTGGACCGCGCCGGCGGTTGCTCATGTCGGCGCGGATCTCGCGGGCTGGTGGTTGGTGTGACCGCCGCGACCCGGCGGTGGCTCGCGGCCGCGTTCGTCGCCCTGTTCGCGGTGTGGATGCTTGCTCCGGCCGGCACCCCGATCTACGACGGCATCGGCAACCCGGACGAGCCCTACCGCTTCGTCAAGCCGCCGCCGACCGCCAAGACGACGAAGGCGCCGACGGCCGCGAAGGCGATCGTGGCGGTCCGCAACGGGCTGTCCGGCGCGCAGTTCGCCAACAGCGCCGAGCTGGGCCCGCAGATCAGCGTCTATGTGCCGCCCGGCGCGCTGCAGGTGCCGGCCGGTGCCACGACGATGACGGTGACGGCCACGCCCCTGGCGCCGACCCCACCGCTGCCGTCGGACGGCACGATTACCACCAACGTCTATCGCATCGCCGCCGCCGCGGGCGGGCAGCCGGTGCAGGTGATCGGGAGGGGCAACCAGGAGCCTTCCGTGCAGATGCGCTCGGCCACCGCGGCACCGTCGGGACCGGTCTTCGAGCGGCGTACGGCGACGGGCTGGCAACGGCTGAAGACCACCCGCGTCGGCAACGACGTCTACCAGACCGCGGCGGCGACGTTCGGCGACTATGCCCTCGTGCAGCCGGCACACCCAGCGCAGGCGAAGAAGAGCGGCGGTGTCAACGTCGGCTTGCTGGCCGGCGGCCTCGCCATCCTGGTGCTCACGTTCGCGATCCTCGGGATCCGGATGCGGCGCACCCGAAGAGTGGGACCCTGACGGTGATGTATTCCGTCGTCAACATCGCGGCCGTGGTCCGCGACCTGTCCCGCCACCCTCATGGCGGCGCACTGGCCCGCGATCTCACCCACGTCTTGTCGCTGGACCTCGCGGCCCTGGCCGAGATGGACGCCGGCGCCGATCCGAACGGCGCGGCCCGGCTGGCGGAGCAAGCGATCGCGCGGGTGACGGCGGAGCCGTTGGCGCTCGAGCTGCTCGCCGCCGCCCGGCAGGTGTCCGACGTCGCCGGGCTGGCCGCGTGGACGTCGTCGATCGACCTGCTCGAACGCGCCCCGCTGGGTGGTGCCGGTGAGCTGCACCGGTGGCTCCGTGACGAGCTGCTCGAGATCGGGTGGCAGCACGGCGACGGCATTTCTCTCGCGCGCTTCCCGGTCGCGCTGGACATCGTCTGCGCGGGCATGCTCGACACCTACGTTGGCGGACCGGTAGTGGACACGTCGTGGCGTCGCTGGGTCGCATCGCATGAGCCGGCAACGGTGACCGAGCCCGCGCTGCTGCAGCTCGTTGCCCGGTTGCGGGCAACCTGCCGCGGATCTCTCGTGGCGGCCGGCACTGCGATGCGGGCGGCCCGCGCAGCGGGATGGTCATGGGCGGCGGCGATGCACGACGCCTGCTGGGCGGTCGAGCTGACCGGTCGTGGTCGCGAGACCGCCGTCGCGCAGCTCGAGGCGCTGGCGGCGGTCATCGACATCGCCGGCCCGACGCCGTTGGATCCGGAGATCGTCTCGGCGGTCACCGCCGCCGTGCACGCCACCGCCGTCGCCGATGTGCTCACCGGCGAGACACTGACGGACCTGCGCCGTCCGCTGCTCGCGCACCTCGGCTGAACGCCCTGTCCAGGCCGACCGGCTAACGTCACCGGATGGACGAGAGCATCGCCGCCGACGTCGTCGAGCGGTTGCGAGCCCGGCGCATCTTCGCCGGCATCAACCGGCGCGCGGGCGTCTACAACGTCGGCGTCCGCGTCGTCATCCCGGACGGCCGCGAGGCGATCTGGGACAACGACGGAGCTGCCGGCCTCGAGGCCATGGTGCTGCGCGACGGAGTCCTCGTCGGGTTCGTCCCGCAGATCCCCGACAGCGACGACCTCGACGCCGCTGCCATCACCGAGATCATCGCCGCGACCGACTACGACGCCGAGCCACCACCGAGCCCGCCCGTCGCGAAGCCGGCGTCACCACCGGCCGATCCCACTCCCCGACCCGCGGCTCCGGCAACCGGCCGCGGCTGGCGCGACCGGTTGCGCCGCAAGGCCTGACGTCAGCCCAGCGGCCCGTGCCGCAGCTCCGCGCCGTCGACGACGTGTTGGAGCAGCGGCGCCAGCTGTTGCAGCTCGGCGATGTGCAGCTCGGTCAGCTGCTCGATGCTGGCCTCGCCCTTGGGGGTCAGCTGGATCCGGACGATGCGGGCGTCCGCGGCGTCGCGTTGCCGGTCGATGTAACCCCCGACCTGAGCGCGGTTGACGAGCTCGACCGTGCTGTGATGCCGCAACAGCAGAGCCTCGGCGACGTCGCCGATCGTCGGCGGCTGTGGCCCGACGTGGCCCTTGACCGCGAGCAGGAGCTGATGCTGGGCGTGGGTCAGGCCGACGGATTTCGCCTGCTCCTCGCTCCACCGGTTGAACCGGCGAAGCGCGGTGCGGAAGGCCAGCAGCGCCTGGAACTCGGCATCGCTGAGGCCATGCATGAATCAGGTGTAGCGCATGATCCGCTGAGGGGCCAGAGTCAGCTTGACGCAGCGGGGTATCCCTGCCGGAACCGCGACGAAACGGAGCTCACGTGTTACGACGACTCGCCCGACCGCTGCTCGGTGTCACATTCATCGCGGCCGGCACGGACGGCTTGCGCGATGGCGACCGCCGCGCACAGAAGGCCGGCGCCTTGGGCCTGAGCGACCCCCGCGCGATGACCCGTGCCGTCGCCGGCACCCAGGTCGGCGCCGGTGCGTTGCTCGCGCTCGGCCGGTTCCCCCGGTTGTCCTCACTCGCACTCGCGGCGACCGTCATTCCGGACGCGCTCACCGGCCACGCCTTCTGGTCCGAGCAGGACAAGCAGGACCGCCAGGCCCAACGCGCCCTGTTCGTCCGCGACCTCGGCCTGCTCGGCGGCCTGCTGGTGTCGGTGGCGGACACCGGCGGCCGCGAGTCGGTGCCACACCGCGCCCGCCGGACGGCCCGCAAGGCATCGCGGAAGGCTGCGAAGCAGCTGCCGTGAGTCAGCGCCGCGCGGGTGTGCGCACCTGGCGGCTCTCAACGAGGACCTTGAGCAGCTGCAAGGTCGCATCGATCGCGGCCGTGTTGCGGCTGACCAGTCCGAGCCGACCGTAGGCGAAACCCAGTGGCGCCGGCGCCCAGTCGAACGTCTCGGTCACCCGGGTCGAGGGACCGTCCGCGCTCTCGACCGGCTCGAGGCGGTAACGCCAGACGTGGCGGGCGAAGTGCCGCCAGGCGATCAGCGCGTCCTCGTCGTACTCGCACACGGTGTTCTTCACGACGTACGGCGCGGCCCAGTGCATGCGCATCGAGAAGGTCGCGCCGAGATAGAGCCGCGGGGGCCCGGCGAGCCGCCCCTTCACGCTGCCGGACCCGTCGATCAGCCGATGCTGTGAAGGGTCGACGAGGACGTCGAAGATCGTCGCCGGATCAGCCCGGACGACGATGCTGGCGGAGACCGAGCGGCTCATCTTTTCAATGTAGACAACGAATCGGCGGTCTAAACGCCTGCCTCACTGCTGGAGGAAGCAGACGTCGACGTCCCACTTGGCGAAGCCGAGACGTTCGTAGGTCCGAATGGCGTTCGTGTTGGTCTCGTCGACATACAGCATCACCTGGGACAGACCACGGGCGCGCAGATGTTGCAGACCGCGCAGGGTCAGTGCCGGGCCGAGGCCCTTGCCCTGCATCGACGGGTCGACCCCGACGACGTAGACCTCGCCGATGGCCTCGTGGGCGTGTGCGTGCCCGCCGGGGTCGTGGTCGGGCTCAGGATCGTCGGGATGCTCACCGCCATGGACCTTCGTCCAGTGGAAGCCGACGAGACGGCGGGATTCCCCCGCTGCCACCTCGGCCAGAAAGAAGCCGGCGGCGTCGAACCACGGCTCGCGCTCGCGCATCACCACGTCGTCCAGGGTCCAGCTGCCCTGGTCCGGGTGGTCGGCGAAGGCGCGGTTGTTCACCTCCAACCACGCTTGTTCGTCGCGACCGACCTGGAATGTGCGCACGGTCACACCGGGCGGCCAGTGCGGGTCGGCGACGGGTGAGTACAGCGACCTCCGCATCTGCCACAGGACGCGTTCGCGCTTGAACCCGAGCGAGCGAGCGAGCTCAGCTGCGCCGCTCTGCGCGCCGTGTGACCACAGCCGGAGCCGGGTGCCGGTCCCGGTGTCCTGCAGCACTGCTTCGACCAGCTGCCGGCCGAGTCCCTGGCCCCGGTGCTGCGGATCGATGGCGAGCTCGGCGCTCGCCCCGGCGACAGCATCGGTGGTGTCGAGATGTGCGTAGCCGGCGAGGGTCCCGTCGACCCGCAGCAGGAAGTTGCGGGCCGGGGTGTCGCCGCCGTATCGGAGGTGCAGCATCACGTGCTCCGACAGCGGTCGCACGCCGTCGTGCGCTGTGACCGAGTCGACGAGCGCGACGACGGCGCGGATCTCCTCGGGCGCCAGCTGCGCGCGGCGTTCGATCTTCACCGTCGCGTCGGTCACAGCGCTGAACCTACTGGCATTGACAGCAGGGGCCAGACTGGCGGCGTGTTCGAGCGATTCACCGACCGCGCGCGCCAAGTCGTCGTCCTCGCGCAGGACGAGGCGCGTGAGCTCAACCACGGCTACATCGGCACCGAGCACCTCCTGCTGGGCCTGCTGCGCTCCTCCGATGGCATCGCGGCCCGCTCCCTGGAGAGCCTCGGCATCTCCCTGTCGGCGGTGCGCCAGCAGGTCACCGCGATCGTCGGCGCCGGCCCGGAGCAGCCGAGCGGACACATCCCGTTCACGCCGCGCGCCAAGAAAGTGCTGGAGCTCGCCTTGCGCGAGGCGTTGAAGCTCGACCACAACTACATCGGCACCGAGCACATCCTGCTCGGCCTGCTGAGTGAGGGTGAAGGAGTGGCGGCGCAAGTCCTGACGAACCTCGGCGCGACATTGCCTGCAGTGCGGCAATCGGTGGTCGAGCTGCTCGGTACATCTCCCACGGGGTCGACGTTCGCGATGGGCGGCGCGTCCCACGAGGTCGTCGCCGCAGCGCTTCGTGACTCGGACAGCGCCGCCGCGCGGGCGCTGAGTGCTGCCGGCGTCGATGTTGGTGCCCTCATCGACGCGTTGGACGCGGCTTCGGTCGAAGGCACCAGCGATGAACGGCCGGAGCAGCGCGGCCGCCGGCAGCTGACGCTGCACTTCGACGGCGAGACCGTGGCGCTGACGGCGACCGACGACACGATCGTGGCTGCGGCACGGGAGCTGTGGGCCCGCTGGGAGCTGGAACCCGACGCGCACGTCGCCGGCACCGACCAGCGGGCCGCCCCGATGGCGGACGCCTGGGCCGCGCTGCACCGGGCCGTCACGGCGATGGCGTCCGGACGGCGGGTGACGACGGAGATCACGAGGACGACGAGCGTCAGCTCGATGGTCGGCCGGTCACGCCGGCGGCGACGCCGGCCGCCACCGGACCCGCAGTCGCACGACTAGTGCAACGCCGGTGCCTCGACGCTGTCCGGCAGCGGGGTCACCTGCTGGGCGACGAACTTGTAGCCCACGTTGCGCACCGTGCCGATGAGCGACTCGCGCTCGGGCCCGAGCTTGGCCCGCAACCGGCGGACATGTACGTCGACGGTGCGCGTGCCGCCGAAGTAGTCGTATCCCCAGACTTCCTGCAGCAGCTGCGCGCGGGTGAACACCCGACCGGAGTGCTGGGCGAGATATTTCAGCAGCTCGAACTCTTTGAAGGTGAGGTCCAGCGTCCGGCCACCGATGCGTGCCTGGTAGGTCGCCTCGTCGATGGAGAGGTCACCGGAGCGGATCTCTTCGCCCGCGGCGGTCTGCTGCGTCGCCGCGGCCCGGCCCAGGGCGAGCCGCACCCGCGCCTCGACCTCGGCCGGACCGGCCGTGTCGAGCACGACGTCGTCGAGGCCCCAGTCGGCGGCCACCGCGGCCAGCCCGCCTTCGACGACGACGGCGATCAGCGGCGCCGACGCACCCGTCGTACGGAGCACCCGGCACGTTGCCCGGGCCGCCATGAGATCGCGGCGCGCGTCGAGGATCACGACATCAGCCGGCGGCGCGTCAACGAGGGCGGCGGCTTCGAGCGGCAAGACCCGGACGGTGTGACCCAGCAGGCCGAGAGTCGGAAGCACCTCGGCGGACAGGCCGGGAGCATTGGTGAGCAGCAACAGCGTGGCCATGCGGCACCTCTCGGAGCTGGAAGGCTTGGGCGACGCTGCCCGCGAATGCAACACCTAGGAGAATAGCGGAGTGGCTGCATCCGTCGTCGTCGATCCGGGCGAACCGCTGACACTCACGACCGAGGACGGCGAGCGGCTCGCGGCCACCCATCTCGCCGGTCCGGACGGCGCACCGGGGCCGGGCTCGATCGGCGTCGTGGTTGCGCACGGATTCACCGGCTCGATCGACAAGCCCGGTGTCCGGGCGGTGTGCACGTCGCTCGCCGGCTCGAGTGGGGTCGTTGCGTTCGACTTCCGCGGGCACGGCCGGTCGACCGGACACTCGACCCTCGGCGACCGCGAAGTGCTCGACCTTGAAGCGGCGGTGGCGGCCGCGCGTCGGCTCGGCTACGAACGGATCGTCACCTGCGGCTGGTCGATGGGTGCCTCCGTCGTGCTGCGGCACGGCGCGCTGGTCGGTGGAGTCGATGCGGTGGTCAGCGTCTCGGCCGTGAGCCGCTGGTTCTACCGCGACACGGCGCCGATGCGCCGGGTGCACTGGGCGATCGAGACGAGGCTCGGCCGGCTCGTCGCCCGCCGGATGACGGGCACCCGCATCACGCCACACGGGTGGGTCGAGGTGCCGGAGTCGCCGGTGGAGGTCGTCGGCCGGATCAGCCCCATCCCGCTGCTGCTCGTGCACGGCGACCGCGACCACTACTTCCCGGTCGAGCACCCGCAGGCGCTCTACGACGCCGCCGGGGAGCCGAAGGAGCTTTGGCTGCTCGAGGGCTTCGGCCACGCGGAGAGCGCGGCGACGCCCGAGATCGTCGAGCGCATCGCCGCCCACCTGCCCGCGCTGCTGGCGCGTGGCTGAGTCCGGGATGGCCATCGGGACGATCCGGTTCTGGGCCGCCGCTCGCGCCGCGGCGGGGGTGGCGGAGGAGCCGTACGACGCCCAGACGCTGGCCGAGGCACTCGCCGGCGCGCGGGCCAGGCACGACGAGGCGTTGGCCAAGGTCCTCGACCGGTGCTCGTTCGTCGTCGACGACGCCCCGGTCGGCGGTCGGCCGCACGAGTCGGTGCTGCTCACCGATGATGGCTCGGTCGAGGTGCTGCCGCCGTTCGCCGGCGGCAGTGAGCCGCTGACGGAGTCGGTGGGTCCGGCGCCGGCGCCGGTGCCGCGCTCCGCGGCGACGCTCGCGGGCGTCGCGGCCGGGCTGACCGCGGCGGCGCTCGCCGGGCTGGCTCTGCTCGGCATCGGCCCGCTGGCCGGCGGCGTGTTCGTCGTGCAGGTCGTCATCGCGCTGGCGTGGCTGGCGGCGCTCGACGTGCCCAACGGCGGTGGGCCGTTCGTCATCATCGTGGCGACCGCCGGCGTCATCGACGCGGTCGTCGGCAGTGAGTCCGAACCCGACATCGGCCGAGCGGCGGGCGTCGCCGGCGTGGCGGTCGTCGTCGCGTTGCTCTACCAGCTGGCCCGCCGGCCTCGGGTCGATGTCACGTTGTCCTTCGGCGGCACGGTGTCCGGCGTCGCGTTTGCGCTGTGCGCTGCGTCGTACATCTCCCTGCGCGTCGAGTCAGGTGGCGACTTCGCGGATGCCGCCGCGTTGCTCGGGGTGGGCGCCGCGCTCGCGGCCGCCCGGCTCGTCGACCTCGCGCTGCCGCACCCGGTGGCGGTGCCCGGCAGCCGGCGCGGTGTCGCGGGTCTCGTCGTCGGCGTCGGCGCGGGGGTGCTCGCCGGCTGGGCTTATGGCTCGAGCTGTGCCGAGCTGGGTGCGGACCACGCGATCCGGCTCGCCCTCGTGGCCGCGGTGATCGCGCTCGTCGCCGACCTTGCGATCGACGCGGTTCTCGCCGGTGCGCCCCCCGCCGACGACCGGTCCCGAGCGGCGCTGCCACCGCTCGGCATCCTGCTGCCCGTGGTGCTTGCCGGGCCGGCGGCTTATGTCGCGGGCCGGATCCTGTTGGGGTGATACCGATGCGCAAGCTGATCGTCTCCGTCCTCATCCTCGTCGCCCTGCTCGCGGTGGCCGACCGGGTCGCGGTGTCGGCCGCGCAGCGTGACGTCGCCCGGCGCATCCAGGTCGACCAGCACCTGCGGAGCACGCCGAGCGTCACGATCGGCGGCTTCCCGTTCCTGACCCAGCTCGTCGCGGGTACCTACGACGACGTCACGGTCACCGTCCGCGGGTTGCACAGCGGTGCCCTCGCCGTCTCTCGCCTGACCGCGCACGCCCACGGTGTCCACGTGTCCTTCGGTGATGTGCTGGCGCAGCACATCTCCCGGGTCCCGATCGACCGCGCGACAGCTCAGGTCGTCTTGTCCTACGCCGACCTCAACGCCTACCTCGCCGGCCAGCACCTGCGGGTCGCCCCGGGCTCCGGCGGCGCGGTCCGGCTGACCGGCACCGTCGCGGGAGTCGCGGTGTCGGCCGACGCGCAGTTGTCGGTGCGAGGGGACGCGGTCGTGCTCAGTCCGGGCTCGGGTGTCGCCGGGGTCGAGATCCCGTTGCCCGGCCTGCCGTTCCAGACCCACCTCAACTCTGTCAAAGCCACCCAAGCCGGCATCGTGGTGTCCGGGTCCGCGACCGGGCTGGTTCTGCGAGCCTGAACCCCGGGCAACGCGGATGCGTGGATGGTGGTGTGGTGCTTGTGAGCTCGGCTGCGGACGCGGCGTTGCGGTTGCTCTATGAGCAGCACGCCGCACCCCTGCTGACCTACGCCCTGCGCCTCACCGGCGGCGACCGCGGCCGGTCCGAAGACATCGTTCAGGAGACTCTGCTCCGTGCCTGGCGTCACCCCGAAGCGCTCGACCCGAACCGCGGACCGGTGCGGTCGTGGTTGTTCACGGTCGCGCGCAACGTCGCCGTCGACGCGCACCGAGCCCGCCGGGCCCGGCCGACCGAGGTCGGCGACGAAGCGCTCGCGGTCCTACCCGCCGTCGACGAGATCGAGCAGGCGCTCGACACGTGGCTCGTGGCCGACGCACTGGCGACGCTGTCACCGGACCATCGCGCCGTCATCGTCGAGACCTACTACCGCGGGCGGTCCGTCGCCGAAGCCGCTGCCGTCCTCGGCGTTCCGGCGGGCACGGTCAAGTCCCGGACGTTCTATGCCTTGCGAGCGTTGCGCCTCTCCCTCGAGGAGCGGGGCGTGACGTCGTCATGACCCTCTCGTGCTCAGACGCAACCGTCGCGCTCGGCGCCTACGTCCTCGGCTCGCTCGATCACCACGAACGCGCGGAGGTGCAGGCGCATCTCGCCGGCTGCCCCGCCTGCCGGGACGAGCTGGCTGCGCTGGCACCCCTCCCGGGCCTGTTGTCGCGCCTCAGTCTCGAAGAAGCCGTGGCCGGTCCCGCACCCGTCGACGACGCGATGCTCGAGCGGTTGCTCACGACGGTCGACCGGGACCGCAAGGTCGCCCGGCAGCGTCGTTGGCTCGCCGCGGCGGCTGCCGTGGTGGTGCTCGCCGGCGGCACGACCGCGGGTGTTTCGGCCTGGCATGCGGCGCACGTCACGCACTGGCAGCGCATCCACGCGACCGCAGGGGCGGTGCACATGAGCGTTGACCTCGAACCCGCGTCGACCGGCACGACGTTGCAGCTGTGGCTGCACGGCGTAC
>JAVEEH010000134.1 GCA_030840545.1 Frankiaceae bacterium
CAGCGTCACGAGGGTGCAGAACGTCGCCTCGCTGACCTTCCAGGTGCCGCCGTCCAGAACCGCCGTTCCGTTGGCCGCGCCCAGCAGCGTGGTCGTCCCGTTGAGCAGCGCGTAGATGATGCTGGCCTGGGTCGGCGAGGTGAAGGTGACCTTGGTGACCTTGACCACCTGCTTGAGATGCTGCTTGGCCTGGAGCCGGGCGGCGAACTTGACCGCCGGCCCGAGCGTGTCACCGTGCTCGAGCAGCGAGATCTGGGTAGCGCGGGGTGTCTTGTAGAGGAAGAACGTCGTCCAGTCCGTCTTGACCGCCGCTGTGGCGGCGGCGACGTCGGCGGGCGCTGTCGCGGTGGCCGCCGGCGGCGTCGTGGTGTCCGTCGACACCGGTGGACTGCTCGAGGACGCCTGCGGACTGCTGCTTCCGCCGCAGCCCACGAGGGCGAGCACGGCGATGGTCGGGGCAAGGGCGAAGCTGCGTCTCATCCCGCGACGGTAGCGGCCGCCCGGGCAAACCGAAGCGGATTCGGAAAGCGACCGTCGGCCCGGCGACGACATATCTGACGGGGCGTCACATAATGCCTGCATGACTGACTACGACGAGCTCCTGATCGGCGGCGAGTGGGTCGCGCCCTCGAGTGACCAGCGCATCGACGTCCGGTCCCCCGCGACCCTCGAGCTGGTCGGGTCGGTCCCCGAAGCACTCGAAGCAGATGTCGACTCCGCCGTCGCCGCGGCCCGGCGCGCGTTCGACCGCGGCCCCTGGCCGACGACCCCGCCCGAAGAGCGGGCAGCGGTCATCGCGAAGTTCACCGAGTTGCTGACGTCCCGCATCGACGAGGTCGGCGGCATCATCACCGGCGAGATGGGTGCGCCGACCGCAACGGTTCAGATGATGATGTGGACCCCGGCGCAGGCGGTGCTCGGCGTCTACTCCGGGCTCGCGACGACCTTCCCCTGGGAAGAGACCCGCACCGGGATGTTCGGCGAGAGCCGGGTCCGGCGGGAACCGGTCGGCGTCGTCGCCGCCATCATTCCGTGGAACGTGCCGCTGTTCATCGCGATCAACAAGGTCGTGCCGGCGCTTCTTGCCGGCTGCACGGTGATCCTCAAGCCGGCGCCCGAGACACCCATCGACGCGCTGTGGCTGGGAGCGTTGTTCACCGAAGCCGGCCTGCCCGAGGGCGTCTTGTCGGTGCTGCCGGCCGACCGCGAGGTGAGCGAATACCTCGTCACCCACCCCGGCGTCGACAAGGTCTCGTTCACCGGTTCGACGGCCGCCGGCCGCCGGGTCGGCGCGCTGGCCACCGAGCGGCTCAAGCGGCTGTCGCTCGAGCTCGGGGGCAAGAGCGCAGCGATCGTCCTCGACGATGTCGATCTCGGCGCGTCGGCGTTCATGCTGGCCTACTCAGGGCTGATGAACAGCGGCCAGGCCTGTGTCGCCCAGACCCGCGTCCTCGCGCCGCGCAACCGGTATGACGAGGTGACCGAGGCGCTTGCTGCGGCTGCGTCGGCGATGACTGTCGGCGACCCACTCGACCCGTCGACGCAGCTCGGCCCGCTCGTGGCCGAGCGGCAACGCGACCGGGTGGAGGCCTACATCGAGAAGGGCAAAGCCGAAGGCGCGCGGCTGGTGACCGGCGGCGGGCGACCGGCCGGGCTGGACAAGGGGTGGTACGTCGAGCCGACTGTCTTCGCCGACGTCGAGAGCAAGATGACGATTGCCCAGGAGGAGATCTTCGGCCCGGTGCTCTCGGTCATCCCCTATGACACCGTCGAGCAGGCTGTCGACATCGCCAACGACTCCGACTACGGCCTGGCCGGCTCGGTGTGGACGCAGGACATCGACCGGGGCCTGGACATCGCCCGGCAGGTGCGCACCGGCACCTATGGCATCAACTGGTATGCCTTCGACATGGGGTCGCCGTTCGGTGGCTACAAGTGCTCGGGCATCGGCCGCGAGGACGGCCCCGAGGGTCTCGCCGCGTTCTGCGAGCTCAAGAGCATCTTGATGCCGCTCGGCTACTCCTCGGCGTCGTAAGCCGCAAGGTCCTAGCTGAGCGCCGCCTCGACAGCGCGGGCGGTGCTGACCAGCAGCTCCTCGCCGCCGGCGGGGCCGACGAGCTGCAGGCTGGCGGGGATGGCTGATCCGGGGACCCCGACCGGCTGTGCCGTCGCCGGTGTGCCCGCTGCGTTGAACGGCGACGTAAAGCGCGAGAGCTCGATGACGAGGTCGGTCGGGTCGTCGGCGATCGTGTCGATCCGCGGCGGAAAAATCGGCAGGGTCGGCAACGCCAGCAGCTCCACCTTGGCGAAAGCGGCCGTCAGAGCGGTGATCCACTGCTCGCGCTGTCGACGGGCGTCCTCGAGCCCCGGCGTGAACAGGTCGGCCATCGCGAGCATTCGGGCGATGTCCGCGCCGACGCCGTCGGGGTTCTGCTCGGCCAGCCCACCGTCGGCCTCCTTCAGCTCCGCGAAGTAGATCGTGGTGAACGCTGCGCTGCCGAGGTCGAGATCGAGCTCGAGTGGCACGACATCGAAACCGGCCGCCGTGAGTGCCCGGTCGACGGCCTCCTCGATGGCCGGGTCGGCAGTCGTCCGCAACCGCCCGATTCGTTGCGCGGCCGTGGCGGCCGCCGTGAAGCCCGGCTCCAGCAGCTGCATCCCGAGCTCGAGGCCGCCGACATCGCGGGCCAGCGGCCCGATCGTGTCGAACGACGGAGCCAGCGGCCAGACGCCCTCGAGCGGGATGCGTCCGT
>JAVEEH010000188.1 GCA_030840545.1 Frankiaceae bacterium
CGGGACGAGCGGCTTCTTGGGATAGGGCCACGCGTCGAGGTCCATGACGGTGTGTTTGCTGACCCGCCACGGGACGCCCGTGCGGTTGGGCGTGACCCGCTGGATGCGGCCGTCGGGCAGGTAGTCCGCGTCGTAGAAGGCCGGCACGTAGGCGACGCCGTCGACGGCGAGGCGCATGAGTAGGCCGTCACGCCCGTCGGGGCGGCCGGCGTCCTTCCAGGCCCGGATGATGTCGGTGACGCGCAGCGCGGCTTCCTCGCCATCGCCGAGGACAGCGGCGTCGATGAACTCGGCGACAGGCTCGGGGTTGAACGCCGCGTGGCCGCCGGCGACGACGATGGGGTGCTCGCCGGTGCGGTCGGAGGCGGTCAGCGGGATGCCCGCGAGGTCGAGTGCGGTGAGCAGGTTGGTGTAGCCCAGCTCGGTCGAGAAGCTCACCCCGAGGACGTCGAACGCGGCCACCGGGCGGTGCGCGTCGACGGTGAACTGCGGGATGCGGTGCTCCCGCATCAGCGCCTCGAGATCGGGCCACACGCTGTAGGTGCGCTCCGCGAGGACGCCGTCGCGCTCGTTGAGCACCTCGTAGAGGATCTGCACGCCCTGGTTGGGCAGGCCGACCTCGTAGGCGTCGGGATACATGAGCGCCCAGCGGACCGGCTCCGGGCCGCCCGCGTCGGTGGCGTCCCAGGACTTCACGCCGGCGTGCAGCTCACCGCCGACGTACTGGATCGGCTTCTGGACACGCGGGAGCAGCGGCTCCAGGCGCGCGAAGACCGACTCGATGGGCACCTGTCCAGACTAGGGCCGCACGGCTACGGTGCCAGCATGAGTGAGCTGCCTGAGCTGTTCGATCGAGCCGCGGAGCGCTTCGGAGCTGTGGTGCACGGCGTGGGGAGCGGGCAGTGGGGTGACGCGACGCCGTGCACCGACTGGGACGTGCGGGCGCTGGTCAACCATCTCGTCTACGAGCTGCGCTGGGCTCCCCCGCTCCTCGCCGGCCAGACGATCGCGGAGGTGGGCACCCGATTCGACGGCGACCTGCTGGGCGACGACCCGTCAGCGGCCTGGGACGACGCCGTCCGGGCGGCCCGGGCGGCGGTTGCCGCGCCCGGGGCACTCGACACGACTGTGCACCTGTCGTTCGGTGACACACCGGCGATGGGATATCTGACCCAGCTGACCGGCGACCTCGCCGTCCATGCCTGGGACCTGGCCCGCGGCATCGGCGCGGACGACACGCTCGACCCCGAGCTGGTCGGCTACATCACGGAAGCCGTCAAGCCGATGGCCGCCGAGCTGGCGGCGTCCGGGATGTTCGACCCGCCGGCCGACGTGCCCGCCGACGCCGACGAGCAGACCCGGATGCTGGCACTCTTCGGCCGCCGCGCCTGAGTGTCGCGTCACCAATCGCGGCATGCGGCCCATAGAAGGGCCGCCACGCGCGATTGCCCTATGTGCGCGAGCGCATGTGGACGTTCTGCAACAACCCGACGGCGAGCATCGACGCGAAGATCGACGAGCCGCCATAGCTGACGAACGGCAGCGGCAGGCCGGTCACCGGCATGATGCCGACCGTCATGCCGATGTTCTCGAACGCCTGGAAGCCGAACCAGCACACGACGCCGACGGACAGGAGCGTGCCGAACGCGTCCTCGGCCCGCGCGGCGATGGACAGGCCGCGCCAGAGCACGACGCCGACCAGCACGACCAGCAGCCCGGAGCCGGCCAGCCCGAGCTCCTCCCCCGCAACGGTGAACACGAAGTCGGTGTTCTGCTCGGGGACGAACTGGCCGTTGGTCTGCGTGCCGTGGAACAGCCCCTTGCCGAACAACCCGCCTGACCCGATCGCGATGCGCGCCTGGTGGGTGTTGTAGCCCGACCCCTGCGTGTCGGCATGCGGGTTGGTGAACGCCGTGAACCGCTTGAGCTGGTAGTCCTTCAGCAGGTGCAGGTGCACGATCACCACGGCGACGCCCGCCGCCACGACCAGCAGGCCGATGATCCACTTGCTGGACACGCCGCTCAGCGCGATCACACCGAAGACCACGAACGCCACGACCATGACCGTGCCGACGTCGGGCTGCTTGAGGATCAACAGGATCGGTACGGAGGACGCCGCAAGCGTCATCCAGACGTCCCGGTCGTCCGGTGCGATCGCGCCGTCGCGACGTTCGCCGAGCAGCATCGCCGCCAGCACGATGAGCGCGATCTTCGCGAACTCCGACGGCTGCACCTCGAACCCGGGCCCGATCTTGATCCAGGAGTGCGACCCGTTGACGGTCACGCCGTGGACCAGCACGGCGATCAGGCCGACGAGCGAGGCGAGGTAGACGACCGGCGTGTAGGCGCGGATCGTGCGGTAGTCGACGATCGCCGCGACCCCGCCCAGCCCGACCCCGATGCCGATGTTGAGCAGGTCACGCTTGAGGTCGCCGTTGGGGTCGAGTCCCAGCGCCACGTTGTGCGGCTTGGTGGCACCCCAGACGAGCAACGCACCCATCGTGCAGAGCATCCCGACCGCGAGCAGGAGGATCCAGTCCAGTCGCCGCAGCGGCGACTCCCGGTCGAGCGCCCGCTCGCGCAGCGACTCGCGGCGGCGCGCCGCATACGGCGAACCGCGCGGGCTCGTCCAGTCGGTCACAACAGGCCCGTCCAGAACTGCCGACCCGAGAACCGGACGGCGAGCGCCGGCGGCAACGTGGGGTCGACCAACGCAGCCGGCGAACCGGACACCTTCGGCGTGGCCGCGGTCGACCCCGACCCCGGCGTGGCGGCCGCAGCGGCGCCGGCGCCGACGTGCGGAAGCGTCGCCGGCGGCTTGCCGGCCGGGTAGGCGGCCTTGGCGTGCTCGACGCCGAACACGGTGTCCCAGACCTTGCGGACGGCGGGGGCGGCTACGACGCCACCGACGCCGCCCTTGTCGACCATGATGACGGTGACGAACCGCGGAGTGGGGTCACTGGCCAAGCCGGCGAACGACGCGAACCACGCCGACGTATAGCTGCGGTTGAGCCCGAGCTCTGCCGAGCCGGTCTTGCCGCCGACCCGCACCTTGCCCTGCGGGAAGCCTTGGAAGGCGGTCGCCGCCGTGCCGGTCACGGGCACCTGGTACATCGCGTTGCGGATGTAGTCGAGGTCGGTCTGGCTGATCGGCAGATGACCGCGCACGGGGGCCTTGAGCCGCTTGATGACCTTGCCGGCCGGGCTGAGGATCGCCTTGCCGACCCGTGGCTCGAAAACCGTGCCGCCGTTGGCGAGCGCGGAGTAGGCGACGGCCAGCTGGAGCGGCGACACCAGGACGGAGCCCTGCCCGATGTCCTCGATGAGCTGAAGGCCGGGGTTGAAACGCCAGCCGTCGGTGCAGTACTCCTGGTCGTAGGCCTTGAGGATGTCGCCGGGCTTGCGGCGCTTCGCGCCGAGGCAGTAGTCCTTCTTCGTCTGCTTCCAGCGCAGCAGCTGGTTGCGGCGGTCGGCAATGTGCCCGACCGTCGCATTCGGAAGGTCGACGCCGGACGGCACCCCGAGCCCGTAGGACCGAGCCATGTGCTGAACGCCCTCGATCGGTTTCTTGTGCGCGTTGACGAGGTTGTTGTCGCGGATCCAGTCGTGGTAGGCGAGCTGGTAGTAGACGGTGTCGCAGGACTTCACGATCGTGGTGTGCAGGCTGATCGCGCCCAGCGCCTCACCCTCGAAGTTGCGGAACGAGCTGTTGCCGATCGAGTAGGACGGGGTGCAGTCGTAGGTGCCGCCGAGGGTGGCCTGACCGTCGGCCAGCAGCCCCGATGTCGAGATCAGCTTGAACGTCGAACCCGGCGAGTAGGCGCTCGCGTAGGCCTTGTCCAGCAGCGGGTTTCCCGGCGTGTGGCGCAGCTTGTCGTAGGCCTTCGTGTCGATGCGGCCGCCGTCCCACAACGACGGGTCGTACGTCGGGTAGGAGCCCATCGCGACGATGTGGCCGGTCTTGGCGTCCATGACCACACCGGCCGCGAAGTCGGCCGGCCCGCCGTACTGGGAGACGCCGAGTGACCTGGCGTTGTGCACCGCACCCGCCAGTGAGCTCTCCAGCGATGCCTGCACCCGCGCGTCGAGGCTCGTCACGAGACTGTCGCCGGGCTGTGGCGGGGCCTCGCTCAGCGTCCCGGTGACCGCGCCGAGGTGGTCGACGGCGACCTGCGTGACCCCGGCCTTGCCCCGCAGGTAGCGGTCGTACTGCTGTTCGAGCCCCTGCCGCCCGACGAGGTCGCGCCGGCGGGCGTCCTGCTCGGACTTCGGCAGCTTCTTGAGCTCGTCGGCGGTGATCGGCGCCAGGTTGCCGAGCACCTGGCTGGCGAGCGCGCCCATGGGGGTGCCGTAGTGCCGGACTGCGGCCAGCTCCGCGGAGATGCCCGGGAAGTCCTCCTTGCGCTCGAGGATCTGCAGCGCGAGCCGGGTCGACTGGAGGTCGTTCTTGAGCTGGGTGACCGGGATCGGCTCGTAGGGCGATCCGTTCCAGCAGCCCTTGGGTGCGGTCGGCCCGCACAGCTGGATGCGGTCGTGCAGGTCGGTGTAGGGCACCGACAGGACGCGAGCGAGCCGGTGCAGCACGGCCACGCCGCCGTCGGACTGGCGCGTCAGCGCCACCCGGTCGACGGAGACGACCAGCGCTGTCTGGTTGCGGGCCCACGGCCGGCCGGCGTCATCGACGATCTGCCCGCGCGGCGCCGCAGCGATGATGTCGCGCACCTGGTTGTCGGAGGCGGCGCGCGCATACTGCGGACCGGCCAGCACCTGCAGATACCAGAGCCGGCCGAGCAGGGTGGCGAGCAGGGACACGACGAGGACACGCAGCACGATGAGGCGCAGCCGTGACCGGTCGCTCACAGGTTGGACTCCTGATCCCTCGCCGGCAAACCTCGCGTCTAAGGCCCGGACAGCTGAGTTCGGCGTACGGCGCCTGAGACGAGCGGCACCACGAACGGTGCCAGGACCACATCGTAGATAACCGTGGCGCCGAGTGAACGAGTCACGGCTGCAGCAGTGATGCGGTTGTCGCCGACCAACGCGCCGATGCCGGCAAAGAGGATCACGGCGACAGCGCTGGCAATTCCGACCACGGCCACGGTTGTGAGCACCGAACGCTCTTCGACGTCCTCGACGAGCCCGGCGAGATAGCCGACGATCGCATAGGCGAGCGCGAGCCGGCCGAGGGTGTGGTCGGCCGGCGGCAGGACGTCGGCCCCAAGGCCGACGGCGAAACCGAGGACGGCGCCGTACGACGGGCCACCCACCAGCGCGAGCGCGACGACGACGACCACCGGCAGGTCGGGGCGGCCGCCCGGCAACGGCAGCCGGTTGACCACGGCCGCCTGCAGGATCAGCGCGGTGAACACGACCGCGGTGGTGAGCAGCCCGCGACGCACGTCAGGGGCTCCGGCCGGGCGTCGGGCTGCCGGAGGGAGAGCCGGACGCCGGCGTCGACGGCGTGGCCGGGGGGCTCGACGGGGTCCCCGACGGCGTCGGGGACGGCGGCAGGAGGGAGTCCCGCGGCACCGTGCGTGGCGTGCCGACAACGACGCCGACGACGTCGACGCTGCTGAAGTTGACGTACGGCGCGACCACCCCGGTGCTGAACAGCTGCCCGGGCGTCGGCTGGATGCGGACGATGCGACCGATCGGCACCTCCGCGACGAACGGCCGGTCGTTGAGCGAGGCGAACGTCACCAGCCTGTCGCCCGGGACCATCGTTGCCTGGCTCCCGAGCAGCGTGAACGTCATCGGGTTGCGGCCGCCGCCGTCGACGTGGCCGATCTGCTGGGTCTTCTCGAGCCGGGCGCCGGCGGTGAAGTTGGGGTCGTTGCCGAGCAGAATCGTCGACGTCGTGGGGCCGACCTGCAGGGTCTTGCCGACCAGCCCGTCGCCGTTGATGACGGTCTCGTTGGGCCGCACCCCGTCCTGGCTGCCGACGTCGATCGTCGCGGTCGACTCGAACCCGAACGCCCCGCCATAGGCGACGACGCGCGCCGCGGCGATCCGGAACTGCGCCTGCCCGGCGAGGTGGAGCAGCTTCTCGGCCGACGCGAGGTGCGCGCGATCGCCGTCGGTGAGCCGCAGCTGTTGCAGCAGATGCTGGTTCTGGGCCTTGAGCCGGTTGTTCTCCGACTTGTAGCTGTTGAGGTGGCCCAGGCCGGAGAAGAACGACCCGATCGGGTGCGCGACCGCTCCCACAGCCCGCTCAACCGGGCCGAAGACCGCATTGCCGATCTTGCGCAGCGGGCCGCCGCCACCCGAGCGGTAGTCGAGGGTGATGAGCGTGAACGCCGTCAGCAGAAGCATGGCGAGCACGAGCCGGGCGCGGCGGGAGTCCCTCATGTCGAGAGCAACGTACGACGACCGGCTTCAGCCGGCGTTCGCCGGAGCCGTCAGTGACGCGGTTCGGAGATCAGGACCTGCTGCAGCGCCTCGAACTCCTCGACGCACTTGCCGGCACCCATCGCGACGGAGTGCAGCGGGTTGTCGGTGATGTGGATCGGCATGCCGGTCTCGTGCTTCAGCCGCTCGTCGAGACCTCTCAGCATCGCGCCACCGCCGGTGAGCACGATGCCGCGGTCCATCACGTCACCGGAGAGCTCCGGCGGAGTCTTGTCGAGCGTCG
>JAVEEH010000192.1 GCA_030840545.1 Frankiaceae bacterium
TCGCCATGCCCTATGCCTTGCAGAAGGCCCAGCTGATGACCGACCACGACTTCACGGCCGGCTTCCCCGTCGAGCTCGCGCTCAAGGACATCCGGCTCACCGAGGAAGCCGAGGGTCTCCAACCGCCTCTCGTGCACGCACTCGAGGAGCGGCTGCAGCGGGCGGTCGACGCCGGCCATGCCCGAGACGACCTCGCGGCCGTCGCCGCCGTGGACTAGGAAAGACGCAACAGGAAGGCAAGCTCATGGAAACGACAAGCACGTTCGTCGCCGACGGCGGCCGCTACGGCAAGATGACCTACCGGCGATCGGGTCGCAGTGGCGTCGACCTCCCGCTGGTGTCGCTGGGGTTCTGGCAGAACTTCGGCGGTGACCGCCCGCTGGACGTCCAGCGTGCGATCCTGCGCCGGGCGTTCGACCTCGGCATCACGCACTTCGACCTCGCCAACAACTACGGGCCGCCCTACGGCGCAGCCGAGGAGAACGTCGGCCGGTTGCTGGCGCAGGACTTTGCGCCCTACCGGGACGAGCTCGTCATCAGCACCAAGGCGGGCTGGGATATGTGGCCCGGCCCCTACGGCGACCACGGCTCGCGCAAGTATCTGCTGGCGAGCCTCGACCAGTCGCTGTCACGACTCGGCCTGGACTACGTCGACATCTTCTACTCGCATCGACCGGACCCGAACACGCCGCTAGAGGAGACGATGGGCGCGCTGCACACTGCCGTGCAGCAGGGCAAGGCGCTCTACGTCGGGATCTCCTCCTACGGTCCGGAGCGCACCCGGCGGGCGGCCGCGATCCTGCGCGACCTCGGGACACCGCTGTTGATCCACCAGCCGTCGTACTCCATGGTCAACCGATGGGTCGAGCACGGCCTGCTCGACGTGCTCTCCGAGGTCGGCGCCGGCTGCATCGCCTTCACCGCGCTGGCGCAGGGACTGCTCACCTCCAAGTATCTCGGCGGCATTCCGGCCGACTCGCGCGCAGCCCGCGACTCCACCTTGTCCAAGGAGCTGCTGACCGAGCAGCGACTGAGCGCGCTGCAGGAGCTCGACCGGCTCGCAACCAGTCGTGGACAGTCGCTGGCACAAATGGCGCTGTCGTGGGTGCTGCGCGATCCGCGGGTCACATCGGTCGTCGTCGGCGCAAGCTCCGTGGAGCAGCTCGAGGACAACGTCGCGGCGATCCACCACACCGCGTTCACCGCAGCCGAGCTGGCCGCCATCGACGCCGTCGCCACGGACGACCCGGACGTCGACCTGTGGCGGGAACAGTCAGAGATCGGCGCCTGACGCGGCTCGCTACTGGACGGTCCGGGCGAGGATGCCGAGGGTGGCGCGCAGCGCCGCTTCGGGGATGACCGGGAAGATCCCCTTGTCGCGGTAAGCCTCCTCGATCTGGCTCCAGTCGTAGTAGGACGTCACCAGCGTGCCCGTCTCGCTCGGCTCGAGCCGATAACCGTAGAGGTGCTTGATCGGCGGCTGGATCACTCCGGAGATCGTCCACTCGATGAGCGTGTCCGGCTCGAACTTGGTGATGATCACCGTCACGTCGTACTTGCCCAGCGGGTAGTCGTTGAGGGACTCCCGATCCATGTGGACGACGAACCGGTCACCCACGGCGTCGACGAGCTCACCTTCCGCCGACTGCAGCATCCCCGAGCTGTCGATCGCCACGTGCCCGTTCGGGTCGCGCAGCACCGCGAACACCTTCGCCGGCGACGCGGCGATCTCCCGTTGCACCTCGAACCGTTCAGTCGTCATGGTCGCTAGCCGTCCATGACAGCGGCAGCGCGCTTCTTCATCTCTTCCTCCGGCACGTCCTCGACGTGCGTCGCGACGTGCCACAGGTGCCCGAACGGGTCTTCGAAGGTCCCGGCCCGGTCGCCGTAGAACTGGTCCTCGACCTTGCGGGTCGCCGTCGCGCCGGCCTCGAGCGCCCGCTCGAAGCACGCGTCGACGTCCTCGACATAGACCATCAGCGTGACCGGGGTGCCACCGATCATCTTCGGCGACTTGCCGCCCATGTCCGGGAACACGTCGGCGAGCATCACGACGCCGGTGCCGATGTCGAGCTCGGCGTGCCCGATCTTGCCGTCGGGGCTGCCCATCCTGACCCGTTCGGTGGCACCGAAGACGGTTCGGTAGAAGTCGATCGCGGCGGCTGCGCCTTCGATGCTGAGGTAGGGGATGACACGCGGGAAGTCATCGGGGATGGGCTTGACGTCGGCCATGAGGTGCCTCCTGTGTCGGTCGCGACCAACCTACGCCGGGGCATCGCGCCGCGACAGCCGTCAGGCGAGGCAGCGCAGCGGGCCGCCGTTGTAGGTGATCATGTCGCCGAACGCCGCAAGGATGTCGATCGGTCCGCCGGGCGCGGTGTCGCCCAGCTCGGCCATCGCCCGGTGCAGGTTGCCGACGATGCGCTCACGGTCGTGCAGGTCGGCGAACTCGCCGAGGTCGACTTCGCGGGCGGCGTCCAGCGGCGCGAGTCCGGCCTGCACCGCCCGTTCAGCCGTCTCGACGACGAACCGCAGATAGCGCTCGACGTCGTCGATCACCGTTGCGTCGCACACCGGCCCGTGACCGGGCACGACTGTTGCCGCGCCGAACGCCCGCAGCCGGCCGAGCGCCGCCAACGCACCGGTCACCGACCCCATCAGCACGAACGGCGTCCCGCCGTTGAAGACGAGGTCGCCGGCGAACAGCACCCGCTCGTCCGGCAGCCACGCGACCACGTCGCCGGTGGTGTGCGCCGGCCCGCCGATGTAGTGCAGCTCGACCCGCCGGTCGCCGACGTGCAGGTCGAGGCGGTCGTCGAAGACCAGCTCCGGCGCACGGATCGACAGCTCGCCCCAGTCGACCGGGCCGAACACCGGCTCGAGCCCACCGATGCTGCCGGCGAGCACGCCGGCGCGACAGTTGCGATGCCCGATGACCGTCGCCTCGGCGAACAGGCAGTTGCCGTTGGTGTGGTCACCGTGATGGTGCGTGTTGACCAGCGTGCGCACCGGCGCGCGCGTCACGGCACCGATCGCCGCCATCATGGCCCGGGTCCGGCGTTCGGTCGAGGTTGCGTCGACCGCAACAACACCGTCGTCACCGACCACGAACCCGGTGTTGTTGATCCACCATGAGCCGTCCGGCTGGACGTAGGCGAAGACGCCGGCGGCGACCTCCACGGTCTCCGGCGGTGCCAACGCCGCTCCGGCAGGTCCGCTCACCGGTGCAGTCCACCACGGACATAACCGGCGATCAGCGCGGCGGTGCGACCTCGACCACGATCTTGCCGACCTTCGGGCCGCTGAAGGCAGCCAACGCGTCGGTCGCCTTCTCCAACGGGAAGGTCGCCGCCACCGGCACCTCGAGCCGTCCCGCCGCGACTTCGTCGAGCAGGCCGGCCAGCTTCTCCGCCGTCGGATGCACGCTGATGGCCGTGACCGTGATGTCGTCACGACCGACCTGACTGGCGTCGGCGCCGAGCAGTGAGACGAGCAGACCACCAGGAACGACGACCGCCGCCAGCGCAGCCGGGTCACCGGCGGCGTGCAGGGTCTTGCGCACTCCCCCGGGCGCGACTGCCTTCACTGCGGCAGCAAGGTCGGTCCGGTAGTCGACGGCGGCTGCGGCGCCGAGACGTCGTACGACGTCACTGGCCTCACCGGGCCGTGCTGTGGCGATGACACGCGCGCCGCGGTCGGCGGCGAGCTGGACGGCGAAGACGCCGACTCCCCCGGTCGCACCGGACACCAGCACGACGTCGTCGGGCCCGATGTCGAGTGCCGCCACGGCGTCGAGCGCGCTGACGGCAGCCAGCCCCACCGCGGCGGCCTGCAGCGAGGTGACACCGTCCGGCACGCGCGTGAGCCACGTGGCCGACGCCGTCACCCGCTCAGCGATCGCCCCGCGCCCGAGACCACCGGACTGAATGCTGCCCGCGACGCGGTCACCGACGGCAAACGCGTCCACCCCCTCACCGACCGACTCGACGGTGCCGGCGAAGTCACGACCGAGCACGACCGGGAACGTGTGGGGCATGACGTCCCACACGTACCCGGCCGCAACCGCCAGATCGAAACCGTTGACCGACGCCGCCTCGACGGCGACGAGGACCTCACCCGGCCCGGCCGCAGGGACAGCGACGTCGGTCACTTCCGCGGGCGCGCCGCGTTGGGCAATAGCCAAGGCCAGCATGTCGGCATAACCCGCCTCGGCACTCGCCTCTTCCCGGCTCAGGCCCTGCTGTTGGCTTCGGCCCGAACGCCAGGATCGAGCTGCCCGAGCTCGGCCTCGATGTCGGCGAGCACCCGTCGAGCGATGACCAGCTCCGCCGCGAAGGCGTCGGAGCGCGGCCACGATGACGGATCGGCGTCGTCGAGGCTGTGCAGCCGCAGCGACAAATCGGTGACGCGCGTCATCTGTTCGCGCCAGCGGGTCGTCAGCCGTTCACGTGTCTGCTGTTGTTGGGGAACGGTCGGTGGCGGCGCTGCCGCCGGTGCCGTGTCATGAAGGAACGCATGCATGACGGATCTCCTTGCGCAGGATGTGTCACGCCGAAAGCTCGGCGTCAGGACGGAAGATTCAGTCGCTGACGGTCGACGGCGGAGCACGCGCGGCGTGAGATGACGCAAGCGGAGACGCAACGACCCGATTCCGGCGTCTGACGACGGCAGTCGCGGCGAGCATGGCGAGTAGCGCAGCGGCCGGCATTGCGCCGCCGCTCAAT
>JAVEEH010000207.1 GCA_030840545.1 Frankiaceae bacterium
GCACCGTCTGGTAGGCGTTGTCCGAGTCCGCGATCAGGTTGATGTGCAAGCCGTGCGTCGCGATGTCGGCGTTCCAGAACTTGCGCGGCCGCCCGTCGCCGATCGCAGCGTTCTGCGGGTCGCCGTCCGATGGCTGCCAGCAGACCCGCGCCTTCCAGCCGTCGCCCTTGGGACCGCCGGTCGGATCGGACGGGTCGAAGTATTGCGACGCGTCGCCGGCGAAGTCACCGTTGTTCGATGGGCCGACGTCGACCGAGCGGCTCTTGAGGTGGATACCCGGGTCGTTACCGGTCCCGTCGTCGAAGCACGCGTCGTCGCGGTAGTAGGGCGTGGCGATCAGGGTGTAGGCGTCACCCCCGGTGTGGCGCTTGATCGTCCACCGATCGACCACCCCACCGTTGGGGCCGGCGATCTCCTCCCAGTTGAGCGAGCCGGCCGGCCCGTTGAAGGCGGGGTCGGACATGTCGATGTCGTTGCACACACTCTTCTGCCCGGCGATGTGGCAGTCACTCGGGTTGGGGCTGCCGACAGTGACGTCTTGCGGGCCGGCGACCGGGATCGGGTCCGTGTCCTGGATCTCGGCTCCGGTCTGCGTGACTGTCCACTTCTGGTTGCCGAAGACCTCGTCGTTCTTGCCGTCGATCGACGCACCTTGTGGTTGCCACGGGTTGTAGTAGGTCGCGACCTTGCCGGCGCGGTAGTCCCACATGACGTAGATGCCGTCGAATGGCGGGATGACGTGGACCCGCAGGTTGTCGGCGAAGCCGATCGTCTCGGGGTAGAAGGTCTCGGTCTTGATGTTGTTCGTGGACGAGTCAGAGCCCCACGCCGCCCGGATCACGCGCACCGGCCCCGACCGCTCACCGAACAGGATCGACGAGCCACCCCAGTTGTTGACCTCTTCCTCGTAGCCACAGCAGGGCGTGGTGCCGCTGGGACGCTGTTGGAACGCCCGCGCCTTCCACTCGTCGATGATGTTGGGCCCGTAGCCGCTCGGCACGCCGTTGCTCAGCTCGCATTTGGCGTGGGCAGGGCAGATGCGCAGCTGCGTCATCAGCCATCGGCCGTCATATCGGAAGGCGTATCTCGCCGTCGTGACCCAGGCACCGTCTCCCGGCCGTCGCTGCGCATACGTCCCGTGCGTCGTACTGGGGGTGTGCGTGCCGTCGGCGTTGAGGGTGCAGTAGGGGCCCTTCGGTGCAGCGCCGTAGCCGCCGTAGGAGGACTGTGAGTATTGGTAGACGTCTGCGTTCGGGTCGCGCGTGTAGTGCACATAGCTGTGCGCGTCGTTCCACTGCTGGATCGTCTCGGGCGCGTGATTCTTCGCCTTGTCAGCCTTGGGGTTCTTCTTCGCCGGCGTGCCGGGGTTGAGGTCAGAGCTGGCCAGCCCGACGTAGGCGAAGCGCGTGACGGCCGGGTTCGAGGGGTCGGCGACCGCGATCTGGTACGACGAGGCAACCCCGTCCGGCAGGGTGGCACCGGAGGGGGCTTGGTCGGCGCCTGCGTCCCGCCACATGAAGGCCACCTCGTCGTTGTCGTCGAGGCCCTTGATGGGATCGGACTGCGCGGAGTATCCCTTGGAGTTGAGCGCGGGGCTGCCCTTGGCCGGCGTCGCGAGGCACGCGTCGCCACCGGTCTGGGTCTGCGACTGGTCGGACGAGTAGCGGAAACCTTCCCGGTCGAAGGCGTAGTTGGTCTCCTGGTCGACGCCGGAGTAGACGGCGAAGTCGGAGGCATTGTTGGAGAGGAAGCGGGTGAACTTCTCATCGACCTGGAGCGGGAACTGCTCGAACCGGCTGTGGCCGGCGTCCCAGCGGTAGCCGACGATGCGGTTGACGTTCGCGCCGATGGTGGTGTTGAGGACACCGTTGGCGGCGTCGGCCGCGGTGTTGTTCTCGCTGGGGATGCGCGAGTTCTGGACGCAGCTGTGGTCGCCGTTGTCCTTGGGGTCATACGGGTTGGAGCCGGGCGCGTAGCAGTCGCTCTGCGTGCCCTGCGGGCCGTTGGCCTCCTGGCCCACGGTCGAGCTGTTGAGCGGCGAGCCAGGCTCGTGGGCGACGATCTCGGGGCCGGCGGACCAGCTGGGGAACTGGTTGCCGGTCAGGACCACCGGGTCGACCGAGCGGTTCTGCGCGCTGGTCGGCGTGGTGGGGATCTGGCCGACATCGGCCCGGGCGGCGAGTGGGCCGGCAACAGCGGCGACCCCGATCAAGGCGAACAGCTTCAGGCGCATCCAGGCGGTTTCGCCGTGGCGGGCGCAAATCCTTTGTGCGATTGTCCCGGACCTGCCGAGCCGAGGTTGTGGGCAGCCACAACCGGCGAGCGCTCAGGACGAGGTGGCGACGTGCTCGACGGGGGCCCCGGACACCTCGCCCGCGGCGCCGGCGCGTTCGAACTGGTCGTTCAGCTCGGTGCCCGACTGCCGGCGCAGCGGCACCTCTTTGATGGCGGCGACTGCGGCCACGGCGATCAGCATCAGCGGTGCGGCGATCAGGAACACGTGCGCCACCCCGTGCCCGTAGGCCGCCCGGACCACGGCTGCCACCGGAGCGGGCAGCTTCGTCACGTCGGGTATCGCGGTGCCGGACCTGCCCAGCTGCGACGGGTCGACGCCGAGGTGCGCCAGCCCGGTGAGCACCGAGTGCGACACCTGGTGAGCCAGCACGGCGCCGAGAGCGGAGACGCCAACGGCTCCGCCGAGGGATCGGAAGAAGGAGACGGTGGCCGTCGCGGCACCGAGCTGTTGCGGCGGCACGGTGTTCTGCACCGACAGCACGATGTTCTGGGTGGTCATGCCCAAGCCGATCCCGACCAGGGCCATGTAGACGGCGATCAGGGCGAAGTTGGCGTGGGCGTCGATGGTCCCCAGCAGAGCGAAGCCGACGGTTGACGTGATGGACCCGACGAGGAGATAGCGCTTCCAGCGTCCCGTTCGCGACACCAACCGACCGGTCACCAGCGAGGCCACCGCCAACCCGAGGATCATGGGTGTCGTGCGCAGGCCCGACACGGTCGGGCTTTCACCTCTCGAGATCTGGAAGTACTGCGCCAGGAAGATCGTCGAACCGAACATGGCGAGGCCGACGAACAGGCCGGCCGTCGTTGCCAGCGTCACCGTCCGCTCGCGGAAGAGTGCCAACGGGATGATCGGCTCGCGCGCTCGCACCTCGACAACTGCCGCCAGCGCGAGCAGCATCACGCCGGCGGTCACCAACCCGGCGGTCCCGCCGGACAGCCAGCCGAACTGTTGCCCGGCGAGCGACACCCAGATCAGCAGAACGCTGACGCCGCCGGTGATCAGCGCCGCGCCGAGGTAGTCAACGGTCACCTCGCGCCGGTAGGTCGGCAGGCGCAACGTCTTCTGCAACACCACCAAGGCGGCGACGGCGAACGGCACGCCGACGTAGAAGCACCAACGCCAGCCGAGCCAGGGCGTGTCGACGATTACGCCGCCGATCAACGGCCCGGCGATCGTCGCGACCGCGAATGTCACGCCGAGGTATCCGCTGTAGCGACCACGTTCGCGCGGTGAGACGAGCGCAGCCATAATGATCTGCGTCATCGCCATGATGCCGCCGGCACCGATGCCCTGCAGCGCCCGACAGGCGATGAGCATCCCGACGGACGTGGACAGCCCGGCAACGACCGAAGCGGCGATGAAGACGGTGATCGCCAGCTGCATGAGCAGTTTCTTGCTGATCAGGTCGGCGAGCTTGCCCCACACCGGGGTAGATGCGGTGGACGTCAGCAGTGTCGCGGTGACCACCCAGGTGTAGGAGGACTCGCCACCGTGCAGGTCGTGCAGGATGCGCGGCAACGCGTTGCTGACCACGGTCGAGCTGAGCATCGCCACGAACATGCTCAGCATCAGGCCGGTCATCGACTCGAGAATCTGCCGGTGGGACATCGGTTTCGTCGCGACCTGGTGCGGCACCTCAGGCGCCTTCGTCAAGGGGTTGATCGGTCAAGCTGTGCAGCGCACCGACCGCTGCGACAAGGAGTCGCTGCTCGTCCAGGTCGAGCCGCCGGAGGTGCTCGGCGAGGGTCGCGGCGCGTTGTCGATGCAGCGAGACGAGGTATGCCGTCCCGACCGGTGTCACCTCGACGAGGGTTGCGCGTCCGTCCGTGGGGTCCTGGCGTCGCTGCACCAAGCCGGCTGCTTCGAGCCGAGCCACCAGGCCGGTCATGCCCGGCTGGGTGATGCGTTCGCGCGCGACCAGGTCGGTTATCCGCAGCGGGCCGAGCCGGTCCACGGCCGCGAGCGTCGACAGCGCCACCGCGCTCCACTCCGTCGGGCGCAGGGCGCGGCGGATCCAGCTGAGCGCCCGTTCCAGGGTTGAGGCCAGGTCAGCAAGCTCGCGTTGCCCAATCCCCGGTCGGGGCGGGCTGCTCGTTCCGGCCATGCCACATTTATATCAGACGCTTATATATGTGCCTCGAGGCGTGACCGCTCGTCGACCACTTCGGAGAGCTGCCGACCACGCCACGCCGTTGAACAAGCCCAGGAATGGTCGGGCGGCCTCCGAAGTCGCGAGTCTGGGCCGCACCCCACCACGTCGACCCGGTCGACCGGCTGGCGATCGAGGCCGCGAACCTCTCGCACATCACTGTGGACGTCGATCGCGCACACATCACCTGCGGTGCGACGGTGACCGTGCGCAGCGACGGCCCGCTCGCCATCCGCTTCCCGGGTTGTCACCAATCGATCCACGTCGGCGCCGGACAAACCACGCGCCGTCTCAGGATCGCCTGAACAGGCGGCTGCGCCGTCGGGTCGTTTGGCCTCCCACATGGCATCCTGCGGCAATGCACTCACGGCGGGTGGCGGTCGGATGCGAGTTCGGCTACGAGGCCGACGTGCCCACACCGGCGATCTTCCAGGTGCAGCCCGCCGCCGCCGAGATCGAGAACAGGACCGAGTCCTGGCAGTCGACGCCCCCGCTGAGTCTGCGCAGTTACACCGACCTCTACGGCAACCCCTGCACGCGGGTGGTGCTACCGACCGGCAGGTCGACCCTCCGCTATGCGGCAGTCGTCGACGTGCCGGACGCGGTGGAAGATGCCGACGAGTCAGCACCGGAGGTCGCGCCCGAGCAGCTGCCGGACGGGACGCTGATCTACACGCTGCCGAGCAGGTACTGCCTGCCGGATGTCCTCGGAGACGAGGCATGGCAGCGGTTCGGCTCACACGCCGCGGGATACCAGCGAGTGCAGGAGATCTGCGAGCACGTTCACTCCCACCTCACCTTCCGCTACGGCAGCTCGACAGCCTGGTCGACCGCCGCCGATGTCAACAGCACGCGGCTCGGCGTCTGCCGGGACTTCACCCACCTCGCGATCTCGTTCTGCCGGGCCCTGAACATCCCGGCGCGCTACGTCTTCGGCTACCTGCCCGACATGGACGTCGCGCTCGAGCCCGCAGAGATGGACTTCGCCGCGTGGATGGAGGTCTGGCTCGGCGATCGATGGTGGACCTTCGACCCACGCAACAACACCCGACGTAAAGGCCGGGTGGTGATCGGTCGGGGCCGGGACGCCTCAGACGTGGCCATGGCCACGACGTTCGGCGGCCCCCGCCTGCTCATGATGACGGTCCGGGCCGAGGAGATCCCGACATGATGCCGCAGCAGCAGCAGCTGCCGCTGTCGCCCGGCGAGACCCTGGACGTCGATCTCGACGAGGTCGTCCGGGTGACGTATCTGTTGGAGCAGAGCTTCCGCTACGACTACCCGGAGCCGGTCCGGCAGCTGCGGCATCGTCTGCTCGTGCTGCCGCCGATCCGGCACGGCGATCAGCACCTGCGCGCCCGGCGTCTCGATGTCCAGGGTGCAGCCGCGCGCCGGGTCACGCGACAGGACAGGCGCGGCAACACCGTGCTTCGGCTCCAGGCCGACCGAGTCGAGCGCAGCGTGCAGTTCCAGGTGCGCGCGCTGGTCGAACGAGTCGTGGGGGACGGTCCGGCGCGACTGCCAGCAGCAGCCATGGACGACCCGCTCCTGCTCCGGCCGACCCGGCTCACCGCTCCCGACGCGCGGCTGCGAGAGCTGGCCGAGGAGCTGAGACGCGAGATGCTGACCCCGGTCGAGCTCGCCGGCCGCATCTGCCAGACCGTGCACGCCGCGATGACCTACGAGCACGACGTCACCTCGATCCACACGACCGCAGCCGAGGCGTTCGCGCTGGGCCGAGGGGTCTGCCAGGACTCAGCGCACATCATGCTCGCCCTCTGCCACCTGCTCGCCGTACCGGCCCGCTATGTCTCCGGACACCTGATCGGCCAAGGTGGCACCCACGCGTGGGTCGAGGTGGTGACAGCCCATCACGAGGAGGCGGTCGCGTTGCCGTTCGACCCCTGCCACGGCACGCCCGCCAATGCCCGCTATCTCACCGTCGCCACCGGCCGCGACTACGCCGACGTGCCACCGACCTCGGGGTCCTATCTCGGCGCCGCCCGCGGCCGGCTGACCACGGACCGAAGCGTCGCCGTCGTCACGGCCGCCTGACTCACCTCGCTAGCCGGCTCGTTTCGCGTGCCGGACGTTCAGGCGTCGAGTGGCAAGCTGCCCGAGAAGTGAGCGCAGCCGATCCTTGTTGCCACCGACCAGACGCGAGAGCTCGTCGTCGTCGTGATGGCTGAGCGCCTGCTCCACGCAGCGGCAGAGGACGTCCACGTCCTCGGTCGTGACGCGCAGGACGACCACTTGCTGCATCAACCCTCCTCATGGGCAGGTGAGACGGTTACCGGGGCGGCGCAGGCTTGACTCTCTCCCGGCTCGATGTCCGGTCGATGAAGCGCTCGTTACATCTCGTCGGCACGGTCGCGTCGCGATGAACGCGGTGGTTCACGACGGCCCGTTCGGCGATGTAACCACGGCGACACGAGGACGAAATGCGAGGCACGGACAGTGCCCGCAGGAGGCTCATCATGATGCTGCGACTTCGGGTCGAGCTGGCGGACCGGCCCGGATCGCTGGCGGAGCTCACGAGGGCGCTCACCGCCTGCCGCGGCGACATCGTGCAGATCACCGTGATGCAGCGGCGGCAGGACGTGGCTGTCGACGACATCTGGATGGCGGTCAGGTCGACGGACGAGATCGATGCAATCCGGCACGCCTTCGACAACGTCACGGACATGCGTCTCGTCGGGTTGCGGGTGGGCGCCGTCCCGGTCGACTTCGATGCCCAGCTCGACTTCCTTGCCTACCTGTTTGCCGCGCCGCAACGCGGCGTGGAGGCATTCGTCGAGATGTTGCCAGCGGTGGCCGACGCGGACTGGGCCGCCATCCAGGCAGCCGATGGCACGTTGATCTATGACAGTGGCGACGCGGGCGCCCGCCGCGCGGCCGGCCACGATGACGAGGTCGCGGAGCTGCGACTGCTCGAGGGGGCCACGCTGGTCGTAGGCCGGTCTGCGTCGATGGCTTGGCATCCTGCGGAGATCCGCCGGATCGCAAGCGTTCTGGAGCTCAGCGCTCTGCTGATCAAAAGCGCCGCACTGTCGGTGCGACAACCCGCGACGACTCTGACCGGCTGGCTGGTGACGGACTCCGCTCTCGTCATCGCCTAGCCGGCCGTCGCGAACCGGACAGGGCTCCTCAGCCCGCGATCCGGTCAGCGGCGAGCACCCGTTGCTCCGGCGGCGCCGCGGGATGAGCGGGTGCGGTTGCCCGCATCTCGTCCAGCCGCACGAGCGTGATGCCACCGATGACGAGGAGGCCGCCCACGCCCTGTGCCACGTCGAGGCGCTGGCCGAGCAGCAGCCACGCGAAGGTCACGGCGAACAGCACCTCGGTCAGCCCGACGAACGACGCCACTTTCGCGCCGAGCAAGCGCGCCGCCCCGATGCCCGCGACGTAAGCGATGACCGCGGCGACGATCGCGAGGCCGAGCACCGGCACGACCCAGCTCACCTTCGTGTGCAGCAAGGTCACATCGGCGCGCGTCGCGTGCAGGGGCAGCGCGCCGGACACGCCGGCGCAGCCGAGCGCGACTGCGCCCACGGCGAGGCCGCCCCAGGCGATGACGAGCGGTGGCAAGGCGCCATCGGCGTTCGACGAGACGACGAAGTAGACGGCGAGCCCGACCGCTGCCCCGAGTCCCCACAGCACGCCGGCGAGGTCGAGGTTGTGCGACCCGACAAGGTCGAGCACGAAGACGAGTCCGATGAGGGCGACCCCACCGCCGGCGAGCGTCAACCGGCGGGGACGGTGACCGTGGCGCGCCCACATCCACGCAATGACGAGCAGGATGCCCGAATACTCCAGCAGCAGCGCGACCGCGACCGACAGGTGCTCGACCGCGTTGAAATAGCAGAGCTGCGCGCCGGCCACGGCAACCACGCCGTAGAGGACGGCGCTGCGTGCTGCCCGCGCTGTGACTCGATGCGATCGCAGCTGCACGAGCGCGGGAAGCGTCAGGACGGCCGCGGCGATGGCGACCCGCGCAGTGACGGCTGCACCCGGGGTCCAGCCGGCCGCGATGAGACTGGATGCGAACGATCCCGACGTCCCGAACGTCGCCGCGGACAGCAAGCCGAGGGCCAGGCCGGTGTTGCTGAAGGACCGGTGCGGCACAACGCTCCTCGACGTGTCGGCCGTGCGTGTAATGGATGACTTCCAGTTAGACTCCTTACAGGCTAGGTCGCACCATGAAAGGGGTCAAGTGCTCTTTGCTCATGACACAGAGGTTGCGCTCCAGGCCGCGGCAGCGCTCGTCAACACCGAAGGGACGGACGCGGACGACCTCGGCGACGTCGCCGCGCTCGATCAGTTTCTGCGTGAGTGGCGATGGACCGGCTCGCGGCGGCACGACCGGCACGAGCTCGAGCAGGTCCAGGCGCTGCGGCCGCGGCTGCGACGGCTGTGGGCGCTCGACGAGGACAGCGTCGTTGAGCAGGTCAACGGCATGCTGCGCGACGCACATGCACTCCCCCAGCTGGTCCGGCATGGCGGCTTCGACTACCACCTGCACGCCACCCCGCCGCACGCGCCACTCGTCGACCGGATGGCGGTCGAGGCGGCGATGGCCCTCGTCGACGTCGTCCGGCAGGGGGAGCTCGGTCGACTGCTCGTTTGCGAGGCGGACGACTGTCACGACGTGCTTGTCGACCTGTCCAAGAACCACTCGCGCCGCTACTGCAGCACAACGTGCTCCAACCGCGTGAACGTCGCTGCGTTCCGGGCCCGCCGGCATTAGCGATGAATCTCGCGGATGCCAAGCGTCTAACGCGCATCAGGGTCCAGCCGATGGCATCCCAAGGGAGGAGACGAGATGGGCGCGATAAAGGTGCACGAGTTCATCACGCTGGACGGCGTGATCGAGGCCCCGTCGTGGACGATGGAGTTCGGGTTCGACCCGAAGATGGGTGAGGCCATCGCCGGCCTGATGGGCGACAGCAACGCCATCCTGCTCGGTCGCCGGACCTACGAGATGTTCTATCCGGCGTGGTCGATCCGAACGGTCGAAGACGACCCCGGTGCGCCGTTCTTCAACGACACGGACAAGCACGTCGTCTCCTCGACACTCACAACTGCGGACTGGTCGAACTCCACCATCCTGGGCCGCTACGACCCGGCAACCATCCAGCAGCTCAAGGCGAGGGTCGCCGACACGATCTATGTCAGCGGCAGCGCCACACTCGTGCGGGCCATGCTCAACGACGGGCTCGTCGATGAGCTGCACTTGTTCGTCTACCCGGTGACGCTCGGCACGGGTCTGCGCCTGTTTTCCGAGGGCTCAGCCGGCCTGAAGCTGACACTGGCCGAGTCCGAGACCTACGCCAACGGTGTCGTGCATCTCGCCTACGCACCCACCTAGCCCTGGTCGTCCGCGACGTCACACTCTCCTGCACCGCGCCCGTGAAGGCGAGGTTGCCGACGAACGCGTGGGGCCCGCGAAGGCCAGCCCGCGGGTGAAGCCGGGCAGCTCGACGACCGTGTCGACGCGCCCGGTGGTGAGATCGGCTCTGCGAATGAACCGTTGCCAGACTCGAGCACCCAGAGCTGCGAGACGTCGAGCAGCAGCCCGGCGGTGCCCATGGCCCGACCACGCACGGACTGCGGCGACCCCGCAGCCATGGCGTTCACAGCCAGTTCTCAACATTCTCTTAGTCTTTGTTCAGGCACTCCAGCCGACACTGCCGGAGTGCGTGTTCTCATCGCCGACGACGAGCCGGCCGTTCGCACGTCCCTGACCAGCGCGCTCCGATTTGAGGGATACGAAGTTGTCGCAGTCGGAAACGGGCAGGCGGCAATCGACGCTGTGCGTGCCCACCAGCCGGAACTGCTGATCCTCGACGTCCTGATGCCCCGGTTGGACGGGCTTCAGACGGTCCGGCAACTCCGAGCGGAGGCGAACCTCGTTCCGGTCCTGCTGCTCACAGCCCGTGACGCACTGGGCGACCGCGTGATCGGGCTGGATGCGGGTGCCGACGACTACCTCGTCAAACCGTTCGGTCTCGAGGAGCTGCTCGCGCGGGTCAGAGCGCTCGCCCGCCGCTCCGCTGTCGAGACGGCTAAGAGGTCGCTGTTGAGCTACGCCGACATCGTGGTCGATCTCGGGGCGCGCCGCGTGGAGCGGGCCGGCAGGATGCTGCGGCTGACGCGTACGGAGTTCATGTTGCTGGAGATGTTGATGCGGCATCCGGAACAAGTGCTGACGCGTCGCCAGTTGGTCCTGCAGGTGTGGGGTTTCGATGACGACTCGACGAACTCTCTCGACGTGTATATCGGCTATTTGAGGCGGAAGACCGAGGTAGACGGGCTTCCGCGGCTGGTCCACACCGAGCGCGGCGTCGGGTTCGCACTGCGCCTGGATCACTGAGGTGCGCCGACCCGGCCGGTCGCTTCGAGGGCGCTTCGCGCTCCTGGCAACGGCGGCGGTGGCCCTGGCGGTGGGGATCGCGTGCTTTGCCGCGTACGCCGTCACCCGAAGCACGCTGATCCAGGCTGTTGACGCATCGTTGCACGGGCCTCCCGCGCTCGCCGGCGACGCCACTCCGCCGCCCGCTCCCCGGCCGGCGAGCTCAACGCCGCGCAGCCTGCAGTTCGACGTGGTGAGGCTCACCGCCAACGGCGATTTCGCGGGCAGCTTCGGTGCCTCATCACTGCCGGTCACGGCAGCGGACCGCAAGATTGCAGCGTCGGGCGGCCAGCGGTTCTTCGACACCTACGACGATGACGGCACCCATGTGCGGGTTTCCATCCGTCACTTGTCCACCGGCGGGGCCGTCATGGTTGCCCGTCCCCTCACCGAGACCGATCGAACGTTGGGTCGCCTGACCCTCCTGCTCGTGATCGTCGGCACCGTGGGGGCATTCGCCGCGGCTGGTCTGGGATGGCTGGTAGCGCGGACGGGTATTGCACCGCTTGATCGACTCACCGCAGCCGCCGAGCGCATCGCCCGGACAGAACGCGCCGAGGCGCCGTTGCCCGTGACCGGCAGCGATGAGCTGGCGCGACTCGGCCGAGCGTTCAACGCGATGGTCACTGCATTGGCTGCCAGCAGGGAACGCCAACGGCATCTCATCCTCGACGCAAGTCACGAGCTGCGAACCCCGGTGACCGTGCTCCAGACGAACGTCGAGCTGCTTCGCCGTGCCGAGCGGCACCCCGACCGGCTCCCGCCGCAGGAGCGGGCGATGCTGCTCGCCGACCTCGACGCGCAAGCCCACGAGTTGGGCGACCTGGTGAGTGACGTGGTCGAGCTGGCCCGCGAGGACGATCTCGCGGTCGACCGCGCAACACTGGACCTGAGGGACCCCCTGCGCCGTGCCGTGCAGCGGGTGAAGCTGCGAGCCGCGCCCACGGTCGCGTTCGAGATGTCCCTGGAACCAACGCTCGTCGAGGGCGATTCGGCATTGCTCGAACGTGCCTTCATCAACCTGCTCGACAACGCGGTGAAGTTCGGACCGCCGCGGCAAACGGTTCGCGTCCGGCTTCGCAATGACACGGTCACGATCAGAGACGAAGGTCCCGGGATCGCGGCGCGCGACCTGCCGCACGTGTTCGAACGCTTCTACCGGGCCGACGACGCACGACACCTGCCCGGGTCGGGCCTTGGTCTTGCGATCGTGGCCCACGCCGCCGAGCTTCATGGCGCGTCAGTGTCGGCCGAACGCGCGCCGGGCAGTGGCACGACGATGGCCATGTGCTTCGTCCGACCCACGCGGGCCGCAGGCGCACGGTGACCACTTCTTAGGAAGTTCTGCAACTCCTGTCAGCCACCTCTTAGTGCCGCCGCTCAGTCTGGTCCCTAGGCAGAAGACGTCGAAGGGGACTCTGATGGCGCGACGAGCGTTGTGGGTGAACGTGGGCTTGGCGGCCGCGCTCGTGGGCGCAGGTACGGCGGCGTACGCGACGGTCGGCGACCCGGCACCGGTCGCCAGCACGGCGCGAACCGCAGCTGTCACGAGCCAAACCGTGTCGTCGACGGTCTCCGCCACCGGCAACGTCGTCAGCCCACATGACCTGGGTGTGAATTTCACCGGCAGCGGCGTCGTGACATCCGTCGACGTCAAGGTGGGGCAGCGAGTGAGCCAAGGTCAGGTCCTGGCCCGGCTCGATGATCGCTCGGCAAAGATCGGTCTGCAACAAGCCGAAGCACAACTCGCTTCTGCGGAGGGGCAGTACGCTACTGCCACCGCTGGCCAAACCGCCCAAGAGCAGCAACGAGACGCCGCCGCTGTAGCCGGCGCGCAGGTCGCCGTCGACAACGCCTCCCGGGCCATCACGCACGCCGAACAACAGGTTGCGCTGGACAAGACCCAACTCGACGTCAATGTCAACGACGCAAGCAACCTTGTGCAGCAGGACCAGGCCAAGGTCAACCAGGACAAGCAGCAGGGCAGCGCCGGTCAGAGCGCGCTGCAGACGGACCAGGCCAAGCTCGAGCAGGATCAGGCGACGCTGCGCTCGCTGCGCCAGCAACGGTCACAGACCGAGCTCAAGGACCAGCAGGCCGTCACGAACGCGAAGGGTCAGCTCCAGACTGCTAAGGCTCAGTTAGCCGCGCAACAAGCCACTGCCGCCGTCGATGCGCAACCACCCCGGGCCGGAACCCTCCAGTCAGGACAGGCATCAATCACCCAGGCACAAGCGCAGGTGAAGTCCGCCCAGCTGGCCCTCGACAACACCGTGCTCCGCGCGCCGGCAGCCGGCACTGTCGCAAGCATCGCCGCGCAGCCCGGCGAGCAGGCAACCTCCTCGGGTGGTAGTTCGTCGAGCGTCAGCAGCTCCACCAGCAGCTCCTCCTCGTCGTCCGGTTCAACGACGACAGGGTTCGTCGTCCTGACGGAACTCACGGGGCTGCAGGTCACTGCCGACTTCGCCGAGGCAGACGCAGTCAAGGTGCATCCCGGGCAGAATGTCACCACTACGTTCAACGCCCTCTCCACCTCCACCGGGTCATCACTCTCGGTGACCGGCACGGTCGAGTCCGTCGCGATCGACTCAACCGTCTCCAGCAACGTCGTCGAATATGGCGTCACGGTCTCGTTGGACAACGCACCCGCCACGCTGAAGGTCGGCCAGACCGCCGACGTCACCGTGGAAATCGCTTCGCGAGACAACGTGCTCGCGGTGCCCTCAACCGCCGTTACGACGGCTGGCGGGACGAGCACGGTGACGGTGCTGCGCAACGGCACGCAGCAGCGAACTCCAGTGACTGTTGGGCTGGTCGGCGACAACGCCACCGAGATCACCGGAGGCCTCACCGCCGGCGAGCAGGTCGTGCTCCCGACCACCACGAGCACCACGACCTCCAACGGCGTACCCGGCTTCCGTGGCCCGGGAGCTGGCGGACTCGGGGGTGGACTCGGTGGCTGAGCACGGCCAGGGCCGCACCCCAGTCGTCATCGACCTGCGCGACATCCGTAAGACGTACGGAACCGGGGACGCCTCGGTGCACGCCCTCGACGGCATCACGGTTCGGATCGAGCCGGGCGACTACGTCGCGATCATGGGAGCATCCGGCTCGGGCAAGTCGACACTCATGAACATCATCGGGTGCCTCGATGAGCCGACCTCAGGCAGCTACCGGCTCGACGGCCTCCCGGTCCGTGCCCTGGACGACCGACAGCTCGCGAAGATCCGCAACCGGAAGATCGGGTTCATCTTCCAGTCCTTCAATCTGTTGTCGCGCACAACGGCGGCCGCGAACGTCGAGCTGCCGATGGCCTACGCCGGCACGCCCCGGCCCAAACGGCGGGAGGCGGCGCTCGCAGCCCTCGAGCGCGTCGGCCTGGCCGACCGCATCCATCACCTCCCCAACGAGCTGTCCGGCGGGCAGCAACAACGCGTCGCGGTCGCTCGGGCGCTGGTCACCAATCCGGTGCTGGTGCTAGCGGACGAGCCCACCGGCGCGCTGGACTCCACCTCCACTGCAGACCTCCTCGACCTCTTTGACGGGCTGGCAGCCAGCGGACGCACCCTCGTCGTCATCACCCACGAGACCGACGTCGCCGCCCACGCCAAGCGGGTCATCCGAATGCGGGACGGCCGGATCCTGAGCGACGACCGCAGCGTGCCGGTCAGCGCGACGCCACCACTGTGGCGGCCAACCAACCGCGCGGGTGCGGCATGAACATCGTCGAGGCGGGCCGCTTCGCCTGGCGGGGAGTCGGCGCCAACAAGATGCGGTCGGCCCTCACCACGCTGGGCATCCTCATCGGCGTCGCGGCGGTCATCATCCTCGTCGCCGTCGGCACCGGGTCCAGCGCCAAGGTCAAGCAACAAATTCAGAAGCTCGGCAGCAACGTCCTCACCGTCACGAAGAGCAATGGCACCGCCGGCGGCCGCGGGGCCGGCGGTGGCGGGGGCGGCTTCTTCGGTGGTGGCGGTGGCGGCGGCGGCGCGGCGGGTGGTCTCGGCGGCCGCGGCGGCGCCGCCCCCAGCAGCGGCACCAACACGGGAACCCAGATTCGCGCACCGCACCTCACCGTCGCCGACGCAGCCGCGCTGGTGTCGACCGCAGACGCGCCGGACATCTCCGCGGTGGCACCGGTGGTCCAGGCACAGTCGGTCACCGCAACCGCAGGCGGACGGACCCACTCGGTCGCTACATTCACGGGCACTACGCCCGACTTCCTCACCATCAGCAACGACCAGCTCGCTGCCGGTGCCGACTTCAGTGACACCGACTACACATCCCACCGTCGCGTCGCTGTCCTTGGGGCCACCGTCGCCACGGATCTGTTTGGCGGCGACGGCACCTCAGCTGTCGGCAAGACCGTTGCATTCAACGGTGTCACCTTCACCGTCACCGGGGTGCTGACGGCAAAGGGAACCACCGGTCCGTTCGACCCGGACGATGTCGTCATCGCTCCGCTGAGCACCACCCAGGACTCACTCTCCGGGCAGGGCGACATCAGCTCCATCAGCGTGCAAGCTACGTCCACGGGCGCAATGACCGCGGCACAGGACGAGATCCAGACGATCCTCGACGGCCTGCATCACGTCACCGCGGCAAACCGTGACTACAACGTCGCTAATCAGGCGACCATCCTCGCGGCTGCGACATCGACCAACCAGACGTTCACCGTTCTGCTCGGAGCAGTCGCTGCGATCTCGCTCCTCGTCGGCGGCATTGGTGTCATGAACATCATGCTCGTCACCGTCACCGAACGCACCCGAGAGATCGGCATTCGCAAGGCAGTCGGGGCCCATCGCGCCGACATCGTCGGCCAGTTCCTCCTCGAGGCGGTCCTGCTCTCAGTCTTCGGCGGCCTCGTCGGCGTCGCCGCCGGCCTCATCGGTAGCCACTTCACCATCGTCGGTGTCCAGCCCGTCGTCGCGCCCTACTCGGTGGCGCTCGCTTTCGGCGTAGCAGTCCTCATCGGACTGTTCTTCGGGATCTATCCCGCAAACCGCGCATCCGCCCTCAAGCCCATCGACGCACTGCGCTACGAGTGACAGGCCAGGAGACGACATGAACACATCCAGCGACCTTGGCGACCTGCTCGGCAGCGAGGACCCCATCTCGGATGCCGACCTCGTGAGCGACCCGGGCGATCGCGACTCCGACGACTGGCTCACTCCGTCGCCACACAAGAAGAGGCCTTCCCTGCTGACGGGCTCTCTCGCCGGCGCAACCCTGCTCGCGGCTGCGTTCACCGGCGGCGTCCTCGTGCAGAAGAGCCACGACCAGCAGCTGGTCTCGGCCGCGACAGCACCGGGAGGCTTTCCAGGCGGCCGCAGCGCCGGCTTCGCGGGCGGAGGCTTCGCAGGCGGCGGCGCACCCGGTGCAGCTGCCGCGCCGGCCACCGGAGCAAGCGCAGCCGGGCCCGCGGTGATCGGCGTCGTCGTCTCCCAGCACGGCCAGGTGCTCACGATCCGCAACCTGGCCGGCAAGACCGTATTGGTCACCGTCCCCACCGGCATCGCCATCACCGAGCAGCGCCCGCTCGCGCTCAACAAGCTGGCCGCGGGCAGCAACGTCGTCGTCACGGGCACGACCTCGGCACGTGGGGCCGTCACCGCCACCGCAGTCACAGTCCACTGACACCCGGTTCCAGGAGCTCTCTCATGCGCCCACGACACGCCGCCCTCCCCATCGCTCTCGCCCTCGTCGCCGGCGTCGCCACCGCATGCGGTGGCTCCGGCACCAACTCCACGACCCCCGCTGCATCCCCGACCACCGGAGCGGCGTCCAGACCCGTCATCAGCGCAGCGGATCGAGCGAAGATCCAGCAGTGCCTCACCGCTGCCGGCATCTCGGTCCCCCAGCCACCAGGCGGTGGCACCCGACCGAGTGGGGCGCGACCAAGTGGGGCCCCACGACCGGGCTTCACACCAGGCGCGAACGGTGGTGGCGGAGGCGGCGCCGGTCTGTTCCAGAACCCTCAGGCGCAACAGGCGCTCAAAGCCTGCGGAATCACGCTGCCGCAGCGCCCGGCGACTCCGCCTGCGTCCTGAGGCCGAGATTCGATCCCGCCATCACCGCGGAAACGCAGACGGCGCATCCACGACACGCACGCCGGGCGTCACGCTTGTGCGCTGACCCGGCACCGACGTGCTCTGGAACACTGCGTCAGGCGGCCAGGCTGAACGGCGGATATCTGTCCGTAACCAGAAGGAGCGCGTAGGCGATGACGCGCTGACCCCAGCGCAGCACGCCCTCCACGAAGTCGAACATTCCCCGTGGGTAACTCCCGGTGAACAGGATTGCGAACCAGGCCAGGACGATGACGACAAGCGCTGCGATCCAGAGAAAGATCAGCACGATGAAGTGTGGGATCGCGAGCAGCCACTTCACGAGCGGCAGCCACCGGTTGAGGTCCCGGGACGCATCTGGATAGACGTAGTCGAGATGCACGGCTTGCTCATCGTCCGTCGATGGGTATCGATCATCCATCAGCGCGACATAGGCGACGACGCGGTTCGTGAAACGCTGCAACTCGAGGTTCCAGTCGAACCACCACCGCGGGTACTTGCGCCGGAACAGGATCATCAGCAGCGGCCCCAAGAAGAGCATGCCGCCCGCACCCGACATGGCAGCGCCGCTGTGTTGCGACCACCCCAAGCTGCTGCCGGACACCGCGCCGAGCACGATCAGGATCGGAATGGCGACGAATATCCGGAAGGCCGAGGTCAGCCGGTTGAGCGGGTGGTCGGGATAGTCGACCGTGAGCTGAACCGGATATGTCGAAGGTGTTGCTGTTGGTGTGGACACTCTTCTCCCCCTGCGCAAACTTTCGAAGTGCTTCGCGGCCCAATGCCGCATTCGGTTCGGCGACGAGTGCAGCCCGGCGCGATGCGGCGGCGGCACTTCTTCGCATTTCGGTCATCTTGCGATGGCGCGCGCACCCCGCATGGTGGCTGGTGCCTCAAGCGGCGAGGGAGCGCAAGGTCCAGACAGACCCGAGCGCGCTAGATGCCCTCAACCTAACAGATCAAGACACGGTCCGACGGGTGATGAGCGACGCGTTCAGCGCCTCAGTCACCGTTCTGCGGCGACAGCGCCTCGGCTTGTTCGGCGACTTCGTGCAAGTGCGCCTGGTGCGCGTTCTCCACATCTAGGCGATGCGCGCACGGGGGGAAGTCCCGCCCGCAGCCGCAACGTCCTACCCATGTTGCGCCGATGCCCGGGCCGGAGGCCCAGAGCCTTAGTCGGTGGCTGTCCCCCATGATGCGCGACCTTATCGTGAGGCAGGGAGTTGAGCGACCACCGCAGGATCGTTGCCTCTTGCAGTGGCACCGAGTGCTCAGCGTTTCGGCTCGAGTTCTGCGAACTCCCGGATCATCTCGTCGATTGCGTCTTCGCGCCCGGCTCCGATGGCGGCATTTACGCGCCAAGTAGCTTCAGCAGCCAAATCAACTGCAGATGCCGGACCACGGGGGTGGCGCCCCGCCAGCGACGCCTCGCACGGGATTTTCGTGTCGTTCCGAAATCGAGTCACAGTCGAAGTCTCAGGCGTCAACGTTTCAGACCTGTGGCCACCAGCGAAACACCGCATGTATCAGGGCTGCGACGCCGTGCGCCTGATGGGCGTGGGTCGGCCTAGGTGGAATCCTTGTACGAAGTCCACGCCTTCGGCCCGCAGCAGGGTCAATGTCTGCTCCTCTTCAACGCCCTCTGCGATCGTCTTGAGGCCGAATGCGCGTGCCAGGCTGACGATTGCTTTGACCACGTGAAGGTTGTCAGGGTTGGTGACCAGGTCGCGGACGAACTCGATATCGATCTTGAGGTGGGTGATGGGCAGTTTCTTTAGGTAGGTAAAGCTGCCGAACCCGGTTCCGAAGTCGTCGATGGCCAGCCCGCAGCCGAGTGCGGCCAGCCCGTGGGCGAAGGCTTCGCCGGTGGTGATGTCGTGCATGAGCGCGGTCTCGGTGAGCTCGAAGACGAGGTTGGCCGGGTCCGCGTGTGCTTCGTGGATTTGCCGCTCAATGAAGGGCAGGAGGTCCGAGGTGCTGATCGAGGCAGCGGAAAGGTTCGCCTCGATCACTCGCCGTCCTGATGCGGCACGTTGGGTGGCTTGGGTGATGACCCAGCGGTCGATCTCACGAATCAGCCCATACTTCTCCGCTACCGGAAGGAAGCTGCCGGGCAGGATGACTTCGTTGTCGCGTCCGATCATGCGCAGGAGCAACTCCTCGCCAGGTCGGCCGCCGGCGAGGGGCACGATGGGCTGGGAGTACAGGACGAGCCGGTTCTCGTCGATCGCGTCGCGTATGCGTCCGAGCCACGTGAGGGCGTCGAGCTCTCGTTGGGCGGTCGCCTGTTCCGTCTTCTCTTGGGTGATGTCGCGAAAGACGACGACGACACCTTGTAGGGCGGGGCCGCTTCGAAGTGGTGCGGAGGAGTAGGAAACGGGAAAGATCGAACCATCCTTTCGGGTGTACGCCTCGTCGAGTATCCGAATGGTTCGGCCCTGAGTACGGACCTGCAGAAGCGAACACTCCTCGGTCGGAATCCTGTAGCCGTCGGCGCGCTGGAAGTGAACTGAGGCATGCATCGGTTTGCCGCGTAGCTCGTCTTCGGTCCACCCGAGCATCGACGCCGCGGCAGGGTTCATGTAGGTCACGAGCCCGTCGGAGTCGAGGGTGTAGAGGCCCTCCGCCATGTTGTCCATGACCACAGCGCGGAACTCTTCGGCTTCCTTCCGTTCGGTAATGTCGACCACGACGTTGCCCACGCCGACGATCTCGCCGTCGATGCGCACCGGGTAGTAGCTGGCAAGCCAGTGGCGACTGCGGTGCGGGTCCGCGGCACTCGGTTTGCTCACGTCGATGTTGCTGACCGTGTCGCCTGCGAGTACGCGTCGATAGACGCTCTCGAGCTGTGGCCAGAGGTCGGGCACGAGCTCGGAGACGGCGAGGCCGATGCACTCCCCGACAGACCGGCCCTCAATGACGGCCAGCGTCTGATTGATTCGAACGATCCTCAGATCGCGATCGACCAGCTTGAAACCAATCGGGGTCGCGGCCTCGATGCTCTGCAAAAGGTTGACGGCCTCAGTGGCCTCCCGCTCCGCGCGGCGCAGAGCGAGCTCCAGCTGCTTCTGGTCTTCGATGTCGGTTGCGGTGCCAATCCACAGAGCGATCTCACCCGCAGCATCGCGAACGGGAGTGGCGCGGAAGGCGTGCCATCTGAAGACCCCGTCGAAGCGGCGAATCCGGTACTCCAGCAAGAAGTCGGTGCCGGTCATCGTCGCGTGTAGCCAGGCGTGCGCAGCCCGCTCGGCGTCCTCGGCATGGACGAGCGTGAGCCAGTTCCACTCGTAGTTGGTCTCTCGCGGCAAGCCCGTGTAGTCCGTGCCCTGCCGGTTGAAGTACGTGGTCGCGCCGTCGGGTGACGCGGTCCACACGATGTGGGGGATCGACTCGGCGATCATCTCTGCGTAATGCCCGTCAAGAGCAGCACCGTCAAACCGAGCTGCTTCGACGCCGGAGCTAGCGGACACGGGCGAGGAAGTCGTCACGTACTAACCCTCGGTCCGCACCCCGGGGGTACCAACAGGGGCCTTTGGTCCCTGTTCAGTCGGGACCTTCGTCCTCACTCTCCCGGGCCGGCTCGTAGAGCCGGGCAGCCGCTTGCCGCGAGATCTTCATGCGCCGCGCCACGTCCGTCAGCGACAAACCACCCTCATCGACAAGCGCGCGCACGACACCGGCACGCATCGAGGCGATTGCGCGCTCGTATTCGCGAAATGCCTCAGCCGCGCTCAGGCGAGTCTCCCGCCCGTCGGCCGCGATCAACTGATCAACGACCTCGACGATAGATCGGCCCGCGTTTCGCGCCTCGCCACCCTCGCGCAACGCTCTTACCGCGGTCTCGATCGCCAGGCAGGCCTGGCGACCAGTCTCGGCGACCCCCTCGACGGCACCGGCGAACCAATCTTCCGTCATCGCGTACTCGCAGAACGCACAACCCCACCATCGCATGACCAGCTGCTTACGCTTGCTTGTGGAGGTGGCGGGAATCGAACCGGCCGCCAGCGTCGGCGCTATCAAGCGTGACGCGACAAGTTTTCCTGCAATGCCAACGAGACTGAGGCGGGTGAGAACGGGCAGGGTGGGGTTGGAGGCTGTCATGGTTATCCCTGTGGGATAACGGATGATCATGAACCTTCTCTAGTGATGCGTCCCCTCGGCGCTGCGGAATTCAACACGGCTCGACGGCCTGTCGCGGCGTGACGCGTCGTGCCGCCCCGTCAGCATTCGCTGCCCTGGCGCGGCCCAGGCGAGATTAGACGCGGGACTCGCTGCGCACGATGCCATCGTGGGCGTGGAGCAAATTGCCCCTGACCGCTTATTCGGCCTGGCGTGTGAGGCCCTGGCGAGTGCTTCTCAGCCCACCACTGAGGGCGAGCCGACGTTCACCTGGAGGGTAATCAAGCTGCGTACGGCCATGCGTTATGACTTGCGGGGCGCCGCTATCCCGAGTCCGGAGGAGTAGGACCGCATGGCAGATATAGCGATGTCATCCGGACGCATACGAACTGATCCGTAGCAGCTCGGCACCAAATCGGGAGCCCGTCCGCAGAACGCTGAGGGTGTCCCCGATCGCCGGGACTGGGGCCTCAGTTAGCGCGGCGACTGGTGCTGCCAGATAGCTTTTACTCCCCGAGCATTGCCAGCCAAAGAGGTAGCATTCGCTGCGTCCACGAGGTGCGAAGGGGAGCAAAGAGATGCCTGAGTTCCCTGCGATTACTCACGTGGCGCTAACGGTTACGAGCCTTGAACGGAGTGTCCCTTGGTACAAGGATCTGTTCGGCTCGGACCCAATCCTTGACGAGGACACAGGTCCGT
>JAVEEH010000210.1 GCA_030840545.1 Frankiaceae bacterium
ACGTCAAGAAGGCCGAGACCGGCATCATCTACATCGACGAGATCGACAAGATCGCGCGCAAGAGCGAGAACCCCTCCATCACCCGTGACGTCTCCGGCGAGGGTGTGCAGCAGGCGCTGCTCAAGATCCTGGAAGGCACGACCGCGTCGGTGCCTCCGCAGGGTGGCCGCAAGCACCCGCACCAGGAGTTCATCCAGATCGACACCACCAACGTGCTGTTCATCGTGGGTGGCGCCTTCGCCGGCCTCGACACAGTCATCGAGTCGCGCGTCGGCAAGAAGGGCATCGGCTTCGGCGCCTCGCTGCGGGCGAAGGCCGACATCGAAGCCGCCGACATCTTCTCCGACGTGATGCCCGAGGACCTGCTGAAGTACGGCATGATCCCCGAGTTCATCGGCCGGCTGCCGGTCATCACGAGCGTGCACAACCTCGACCGCGAGGCGCTCATCCGCATCCTGACCGAGCCCAAGAACGCGCTGGTCCGGCAATACAAGCGTCTGTTCGAGCTCGACGGCGTCGAGCTCGAGTTCGACGAGGATGCGCTCGAGGCGATCGCCGACCAGGCCATCCTGCGCGGCACCGGCGCGCGAGGTCTGCGCGCCATCATGGAAGAGGTGCTGCTGTCGGTGATGTACGACGTGCCCTCGCGCAAGGACGTGGCGAAGGTCGTCATCACCGGAGAGGTCGTGCTCGAGCACGTCAACCCGACGATCGTGCCGCGCGACGCGACCCCGCCCAAGCGGGAACGGCGCGAGAAGTCGGCCTAGCCCTGGCAATCGCGGCATAGGGCCCATAGAGGGGCCGCATGCCGCGATTGGCTATAGCGTGCTGCGGTGGTGACAAGTCCGCAGAACGCGCTCGAGGTTCGCGGACTGGTCAAGCGATACGGACGTCGTACGGCGCTGCGTGGCGTCGACGTGACGCTGTCGCCGGGCGAGCTCGTCGGGCTGCTCGGGCCCAACGGCGCCGGCAAGTCCACCCTGGTCAAGACGGTCTGCGGCCTGGTGCGCAAGACCAGTGGTGACGTCAGCGTGTTCGGCCTGCCGGCCGGCACGCGACGCGCGCGCAGCGCGATCGGCTATCTCGCCGAGACGTTCCGCTATCCGGCCTGGTGCACCGCCGAGGAGCTCCTCTCGCTGCACCAGCGCCTCGCCGGCTCCGACGGTGCGGCGGGGGAGCGGTCCGCGCTGCTCGAGCGGGTCGGGCTCCCGGACGCCTCCCGGCTGCGCGTCGAGGAGATGAGCAAGGGCATGCAGCAGCGGCTCGGCCTGGCGCAGGCCCTCGTCGGTGGGCCGAGGCTGCTGTTGCTCGACGAGCCGACGAGCGCGCTCGACCCGGTCGGCCGGCGGCTGGTCCGGGACGTGCTCGCCGACCTGCGCGCCGACGGCGTCACCGTCCTGCTCAACAGCCACCTCCTCAGCGAGGTCGAGCTGGTCTGCGACCGGGTCGTCATCATCCGCACCGGCGAGGTCGTCACCGAGGGAGCACCGCACGACCTGGCCCGTCCGCGCGGCGTCCGGGTCGAGACCGATCGCGGCACCCGCGTGCTCGAAGGCATCGGTCGCGACGACGTGCCCGACCTGATCACCCGTCTCGTCGCCGACGGTGAACGCATCTACGGGGTCACGCCGCTGCAGAGCACGCTCGAAGAGGTCTATCTCGAAGCCGTCGCTGGAGACACGTCGTGACCCCGCTCGTGGAGGCCGCCCGCCCGATCGTCGTGCTCGCTGGCTGGGCCGTGCGGGAGTCGCTGCGCCGGCGCGTCTTCGTCATCGTCGCGCTGCTGACGGTCGCGTTCATCGCGCTCTATGCCCTGGGATGTCACGCCGCGTTTCGGCAGATCCGCGGGTTTGCCGGACCGGGCGGCGGCATCGACGGGCACGAGTTCGCGGGCGCGACGCTCAACGGGCTCGCGATGTTCGCCGTGCTCTTCCTCGGCAGTGTGCTCGCGTCGTTCCTCACCTTGTCCACGGTCCGTGGTGACGCGGAGAACGGGTTGCTGCAGCCGCTCGTCGTCCGACCGGTCGGCCGCGCCCAGGTCCTGGTCGCGCGCTGGCTGGCGGCGGCGGCGGTGTGCACGGCCTACGTCGCGCTCGTCTACGCCGCCGTGCTCGTCGTGCTGCGCGCGACCGGTGGCTGGTCACCGGACCGCATCGTCGGGCCGGGCCTCCGGCTGGCGCTCGCGGTCTCGATGCTGGCCGCGCTGTGCGTCCTCGGCTCGGTCGTATTCACCGCGACGGCCAACGGCATCGCGACGTTCATGGTCCTCGGCAGCGGCCTGTTCGCCGGCCTGCTCGGTCAGGTCGGTCACGGCATCGGCAACCGCGGGCTCGAGCACGCCGCGCATGTCGTGAGCTGGGTGCTGCCGTTCGAGGCGCTCTACCAGGACGCGCTGTCCCTCACGACCGTCGACCAGCACGGCCTGACCAGCTTCCTGGTGCAGCTCGGCCCGCTCGGTGGCGGTCAACCCGCCGGTCGGTGGTTGCTGCCCTACGTGGTGGGCTATCTCGTCGTGCTCGCCGGGGTCGCCATCGCGGCGACCGCTCGCCGCGATCTGTGACACCTGACTAGTCAATTCGAACTATGGACCGGGTGGTACGTCACACGCTGTCATGTGCAAGTGCCTTCTCGTGACGCTGCGTCGCCCACCGCCTCGGTGTTGCGGCTCGCCCGTCATGTGACGGCCCGCCACGACCTCGACGACGTTCTTGCCGAGGTCTTCCGCTGCCTGCGCCCGATCGTGACGTTCGGCGGCGGATC
>JAVEEH010000235.1 GCA_030840545.1 Frankiaceae bacterium
CAGCCAGGACAGCGTCAGGCCGGAGTCGATGATGTCCTCGACGACCAGCACGTCCTTGCCGGCGATGTCCCGGTCGAGGTCCTTGAGGATCCGCACGACGCCGCTCGATGAGGTAGCCGAGCCGTAGGACGAGACGGCCATGAACTCCATCGACACCGGGATGGTCAGCGCGCGAGCCAGGTCGGCCATGACCATGACCGCGCCCTTGAGCACCCCGACCAGCAGCACCTCGCGGTCGGCGTAGTCAGCCTCGATCTGCTTGGCCAGCTCGGCGATCTTGTCCGCGATCTGCTGCTGCGACACCAGCACGCCTTCGATGTCGGGGTGCAGGTCGGCAGGTTGTTCGGCGGTGGTGGCCATCGGCAGGAGCGGCGACGTCATCGGAAGGAGAGCCTGTCACAACGTCGTTCGCCCACCAAGCCCCCGGGCAAGGACACCGGCCCCTGGCCGTGCCACTGCGTGACGAGCCGGTCGAGCTCGCCCAGGTGCACCGCGCTCAGGGCGCCGGCCGGTGCCCCGGCGTCGATGGCGGCCAGCCGCAGCAGCCGTCGGCGGATGGCGCGCGGCAGCGCGGCCAGCCGTTCGACGTCGAGGTCCTGCCCGGCGAGCTCGTCCGTCCAGGCATCGAGGGCGTCGGCGTCGTCGCGCAGGAGGTCGGCCGAGCGGGACAGCGCCTCGACGACCGCAGGTCCCAGCGCGGCGACGAGTGCCGGCAGCGCGTCGGCGCGGACCCGCGCTCGGGCGAAGGACGGGTCGGCGTTGTGCGGGTCGGTCCACGGCTCGAGCCCGAGCGCGGCGCACGCGTCGACGGTGTCCTGGCGGCGGACGCCGAGCAACGGGCGCAGATACCGGCCGGTGCGCGCCGGCATGCCGGCGAGCGAGCGGGCGCCCGAGCCGCGGGCGAGACCGAGCAGCACCGTCTCGGCCTGGTCGTCGAGGGTGTGGCCGAGCAGCACCCCGGCGGCGTCCAGCCGCTCGGCCGCCGCGTCGAGGGCGGCGTAGCGGGCCGCCCGGGCCGCAGCCTCCGGCCCACCGGTGCGGCCCACGGTCACCGTCTCGGTCTCGACCGGGTGCAGCCCCAGCGTCCGGCAGCGCTGCGCGGCGTCCTCCGCGCGAGCAGACGACCCGGTCTGCAGACCGTGGTCGACGGTCACCGCGCCCGCGCGCAACCCGGCGCGCGGTGCCTCCCAGGCCGCCGCCGCCGCGAGGGCGAGCGAGTCCGGGCCGCCACTGACGGCGACGACGACCAGGTCACCGGCGTCGAAGCCGGCCAGGGCCGTCCGCACGGCGGTGCGGGTCCGCTGCACCGCCGGGTCGATCCGCATGGCGCCCCTGGCGACCGGTCAGCCGTTGACGGCCGGCAGGGCCGGCGGCTCGCCGACCACACGGTCGAGCCACTGTTGCGGCTCGCGGATCTCGGCGGCGTCCGGCAGCAGCTCCGGGCCGGCCCAGACCCGGTTGAGGCCGTCCATGCCCACCGCCTCGAGAACGGCCCGGACGAACTGCGCGCCTTCGGCGTACTGCTTGAGCTTCATGTCGATGCCGAACAGCCGCCGAAGCATCCGCTCCAGCGGGTTGCCGGTGCGACGGCGCCCTTCGAACCGGTCGCGGATAGCGACGACGGAGGGCACGACCGACGGGCCGACGCCGTCCATCACGACGTCGGCGTGACCCTCGAGCAGACTCATCAGGCCGGTCACCCGGTCGAGCACAGCGCGCTGCTCCGGCGTTTGCACGAGCTCGATGAGGCTCACGTCGGAGCTTCCCCGGATCACGCCGCCGAGGGATCCGAGCGCGCCGCGGAGCCGCGCGAGGACTGCGCCGGGGTCGAGGTCGGCGGCGGTGAGGTAGTCGCGCAGCAGCCCACGGACGTGCTCGTGCAGCCACGGCGCGGCCGCGAACTGCGTGCGGTGGGTGACCTCGTGCAGGCAGACCCAGAGCCGGAAGTCGTGCGGGTCGACACCGAGCGCTCGCTCCGTCGCGACGATGTTGGGAGCGACGAGGGTGAGCCGCCCGCCGGGCGCATCGTCGATGGCCGGGCCGAGGAGCTCGAACTGGCCGAGAACACGGGTGGCGAGGTAGGCGAGCAGGGCACCCACCTCGGCGCCGGTGGCTTTGGGTCCGATCGCCGAGGCGATGGGCCCGAAGGGGGCGTCCCGTCCCGCGGCCAGCGTGTCCAGGAGCGGGTCGAGCAGGCCGCGGAAGCCTTCGACGTTGGACCGGACCCAGCCCGGGCGATCGACGACCGAGACGGGCGCGGCGCTGACGACCCCGGGCTCGGCCGCGAGACCGGTGTAGGCGCGGACGTGACCGTCGGCCTGGGCGGCCAGCTCACGCAGGTCGTCGACGGTCGCGATGGCATCGGCGAGCGGCAGCCGTGGACCAGGTGGGACGAGCCTGGTCGCGGTGGCGGTCGCGACCCGCCAGTCGATGAGCTGCACCAGCCCACGCTACGTCGGCGGCCGGTCACGAACAGCCGCAGGCAGCAAGCCGGGCCGCGATCGCGTCCAGCGCGTGCTCGGCGGTGGTCGGCGCAAGGGCTGCGTCCGTCAGGAAGGCGAAGGCCAGCAGCCGGCCGTCGACGTCGACGACCTGTCCGGCGAGGGCACTCACCCCCGCCAAAGTGCCGGTCTTGGCCCGCACCTGGCCTGCCGCCGCCCGATCCCGTCCGCGCCGGTAACGGTCGGCAAGCGTGCCGGTGAGACCGGCAACGGGCAGCCCCACCGGGATCGCGGCGAAGCGGTGGTCGGTGTCGACCAGCCGGAGCACCGCCACGAGCGTCCGCGGCGTCACCAGGTCGAGGTGCGACAGGCCGCTCGTGTCGAGCAGCCGCACGCCGGTCATCGGCACGCTGAGGTCCGCCAGCTCCCGGGTGACGGCGGCTGCGGCGCCGGCGAACGTCGGGGGCAACCCGTCGTGCACGGCGACGGCTCGGCCGACGGCCTCGGCGAGGTCGTTGTCGCTCGACGTCAGCATCCGCTCGACGAGGGCCGCGAGCGGCGGGGACCGCACGACGCCGACGGTCCGGGCTGCGGCCGGAGCTGTCCCTGGCTGCGGCGCGCCGCGGACCGGCACCCCGTGGGCGTGCAGGGCTCGCGCGAACGCCGCTGCCGCCTGACCGGCCGGGTCGGCCCAACGCTGCGCGGCGCCCGGGCGCAGCCGGGCCTCGTCGACCTCGAGTGCCGTCAGGTGGGATACGTCTCCGGCGCTGAAGTAACCGGCGTTCCAGCCAGGTGCGGTGTCGCTGCCGCTCCAGGCGCTGGTGTCGTATCGCAGCCGCATCGGCGTCGCGCCGCTGCCCAGGGAGTTCGCCGTACGACGGGCGAGTGCGTCCAGCGTCGCAGGCGCGGGATAGGTCCGCCGGGCCGCGGCGGTCAAGGTCACGTCGCCGTCGCCGACGAGGTAGAGGGTTCGGCCGGAGCTCACGACGCTGGTGCTCAACGTCGCGTCGCTGCCCAGCGCGGCCAGCGCGGCAGCGGCGGTCAGCAGCTTGACCGTCGAAGCCGGTGGCAGCGCGGTGCTCGCGCCGCGCGCGAACAGCTGTGTGCCGGTGCGGGCGTCCACCACGAGACCGGCCAGCGAGCCGCCGAGTGCCCGGGCGCGAACGACGCGGCCGAGCGTCGCGGCAACACCTGACGCCAAGGGCATCGCGGCGGTGCCGAGGTCCGGCAGCGCCGGGCTGCGCGGGCCGGCGCGCGTCGGTGTGGGTGTGGGTGTCGGTGTGCTGTGGTGCGGCGAACCCGGATGCACCGTGACGTAGGCAGCCCCCGCACCGGCGAGCAGGACGAGCGCCGCGCAGATCACGGCAAGCGGCCGGCGCCCCATCTGTCGCCCGACCTCCTGACAGCAGCGGAAACCCGTCGCGGGACACTAACCGGGTGGAGTTCGACGTCACCATCGAGATCCCCAAGGGGCAGCGCAACAAATACGAGATGGACCATGTCACCGGTCGCATCCGGCTCGACCGCACGCTGTTCACGGCGACGCAGTACCCCGCCGACTACGGCTTCGTCGAGGACACCCTCGGGGCCGACGGCGATCCGCTCGACGCGCTGGTGCTGCTGTCGGAGCCGACGTTCCCCGGGTGCCTGATCCGGTGTCGCGCGATCGGCATGTTCCGGATGCAGGACGAAGCGGGGGGCGACGACAAGGTCATGTGCGTGCCTGCCAACGACCCAAGGCAGGAGCATCTACGCGACATCCATCACATGCCGGAGTTCGACCGGCTGGAGATTCAGCACTTCTTCGAGGTCTACAAGGACCTCGAGCCCGGCAAGAGCGTCGAGGGTGCGCACTGGGCCGGCCGCACAGATGCGGAAGCCGAGATCGAGAACTCACGACGGCGGCTCACCGAGAAGGGCAGCGAACACGGCTGACCGCCGCCTCGGGCGGGTGACCCAAGGCGACGGCCAGCGTCAGTGGTGTGCTCGGTGCGTCAGGCGGTCTTGGACCGGTCGCGGCTTCCGATCGAGATCGACAGACCCATGTTGCCGGCCAGTGCGCGGAGGAACTCACCTGCGCCGACCAGCACGATGCCCGTGACGACCGGGTTCTCCCAGCTGGCCCGCAGGCCCTGGCCGAAGGCCCGGAACACCGAGTAGTCGATCGCCCAGGCGCCGAGGACGGCGATGCCGACGGTGATGGTGGTGGTCAGCGCCTTGGGGAACTTGATGGGAAGCACCTCGCCGAGCATTTCGCCGACAACAGCGAGCGCGAGCGCCAAGCCCACGAACACGACGAATGCGTACATCTTCCAGCCTCCTTTGCGACGCACGGCGCGCCGCTCACAACAGTTCGACCAGCCGTACGACGCTTGGTTACAGCGGCGACGTAACTTTTTTCGCGCGGGGAGGTCGAACCCAACGGATGGACGTCGATCCGGCGCTCGTCAAGGCTTGCCAACGCGGTGAGCCCGGTGCGCTGGATGCGCTCATCCGGGCGACCTACGCAGACGTCTATGCGCTGTGCCGGCGGATGCTCGCCGACCCGGACGAGGCTGCAGACGCGACCCAGGAGGTGTTCGTCCGGGTGATGCGCTCGGTGCTCGGCTTCCGTGGCGAGTCGGCCTTCGGGACGTGGCTGCACCGCGTCACCGTCAACGTCTGCCTGACGATGCTGCGCCGCCGCTCCCGCGCCCGGGCCACCGGCATGGTCGCCGGGGGCACGCCGTTCGCGATGCCCGGCGACGAGATGCAGATGGCCTCGGACAAGGACAACCCCGAGGACCTGGCTGTCACCGCCGACCTCGCCGCGCGCTCCGAGGTGGCCCTCGCGTCGTTGCCGGAGGATGCGCGCGCGGTCGTGGTCCTGCGCGACATCGAGGGGTTGTCGACCAAGGAGGTGGCCGACCTGCTCGGCGTCACCGAGACCGTGGTCAAGGTGCGGCTGCACCGCGCGCACACCCGGTTGCGCAAGATGATCCTGACGTCGACACCGGAGCTGGGGGGTGCGCAGGCATGAGCGAGTCGGACGACTTGGCGCCCCGCTTCTGCCGGGAGGCGCAGGCCCAGCTCCCGTTCCTCGTGAGTGGGGAGCTGACCGGCTGGGGAGCGCGCGTCGTACGTGCTCATCTGAAGCGCTGCCCGGACTGCCGGGGCGAGCTGGCACGTCAGGAGCAGCTGACGTCGGCACTCGCGTCGATGCGCGCGGCTCCGCCGGAGCCGCCGCCGGGTCTGCTCGAGGACCTGCTGCACCGGGCGGGTGGCGGCAAGCTGCGCGAACGCGCCGCCGTCCCCGCGCGCGGCGCGGTGAGCGGTGCCCGGCCGGCGATGTCGGTCGCGTTCCTGACCGTCGGGGCGGCGGCGTCGACCGGGGTGGGTTACGCCGCCTGGAAGGGCGCGCGCTGGGCGCTGTCCCGACGCAAGTGACTTGTCAGCTGGATCAGCGGTCGACCATCGTGCGGCGGTTGTCCGGCGCGACCAGGCGCCGCGCGATCGCGTTCTCGTCATCGGTCTGTTCTTGCGAGGCCCGCTCCGCTGCGACCCGCGCGTCGTAGGCACCGATCTCGCGGGTCATGGCGTCGTCGTCCCAGCCCAGGGCGTCGGCCAGCACACCGGCGACCTGCTTCATCGAGTCGAGACCGCGGTGCGACGTCTCGATGCTGATGCGCGTGCGGCGCGTCAGCACATCGTCGAGGTGCAGCGCACCCTCGTGGGTAGCCGCGTAGCGGATCTCCGCCAGCAGATAGCTGCCCGCCCCGGGCACCGGCTCCAACCATCGCGGGTCGTCGCTGACCGGGTCGAGCACCTCGTGCAGCAGCGATCCGTAGCGGCCGAGCAGATGCTCGACCCGCCAACGCGGCAGGCCGAGCGAAGCCCCGAGCGCGTCGCACTGGTTGGCCAGCGCGTGATAGCCGTCCGCACCCAGCAAGGGGATCGAGTCGGTGACGCAACGCGGTGCGTGTTTGCCCAGCTCGACCACGGCCGCGTCGATCGCATCTCGTGCCATGACGCGGTAGGTCGTGTATTTGCCACCCGCGACCGAGACCATGCCACGCGGCGACCGGCTGATCGCGTGCTCCCGGGACAGCTGCGACGTGACCTCTTCCTCGCCGGAGAGCAACGGACGCAGACCCGCATAGACGCCGGAGATGTCGTCGACCGTCAACGGCACCGAGAGCACCTCGTTGACATGGCTGAGCACGTAGTCGATGTCCGTCCGGCTCGCCGCGGGGTGCGCCTTGGCGTAGTGCCAGTCATCGTCCGTCGTCCCGACGATCCAGTGCTCACCCCACGGGATGACGAACAACACCGACTTCTCGGTGCGCAGGATGATGCCGGTCTCACTGCTGATCCGGTCGCGCGGAACAACGAGGTGGATGCCCTTCGAGGCACGCACCTTGAACTCGCCACGGCTGTCAGCGAGGCGCTGGACCTCATCGGTCCAGACGCCCGTCGCATTGACCACAACGCCGGTGTGCACCGTGCAGCACTCACCGGTCTCGGTGTCACGGAGCTCGGCCGCGACGATGCGGCCACCTTCCTTGACGAAGCCGACGACCTCGGTCGAGCTCCGGACGAGGGCACCGTAGGCGGCTGCGGTGCGCGCCAGCGTCAGCGTGTGCCGGGCATCGTCACACTGTGCGTCGTAGTAGCGGATTCCACCGACCAGCGCGCCGCGACGCAACGCGGGGGCGAGCGCACGGGCGCCGGTCCGGGTGAGATGGCGGTGCCGTGGCAGTGCGCGGGCACCCCCCATCACGTCGTAGAGCGCGAGCCCGGCACCGACGTAAAGGCGCTCCCAACCGTGATGTGTCAGCGGGTAGAGGAAGGACACCGGGCGGACGAGATGCGGGGCCAGCCGTTGCAGCTGGAGATCGCGTTCCCGCAGCGCCTCCCGAACCAGCTGGAAGTCCATCTGCTCGAGATAGCGCAAGCCTCCGTGCAGCAGCTTGCTCGAACGCGACGACGTGCCGCTGGCAAAGTCACGGCCCTCGACGAGCGCGGTGGACAACCCACGGGTGACGGCATCGAGCGCTGCGCCGGCACCGGTGACCCCGCCACCGATGACGAGCACGTCGACCTGGCCGCCGTCGAGCGCGGCCCAGGCCGCCGCGCGCTCGGCCGGCCCTAACCGCGAAGTGCGTCTCATCCGGACGAGCCTACGAGTCGACCGGGGGAAAGTCCGGTCGGCCGGATGCCGACACTGGTCCCATGAGGATGTCCGCCCGCCGGGCCGTCGCCGCCGGCTTCACGCTCGTGGCGCCGGTCGCTCTCGCCATCTCCGCCCAGGGTGCCCCGGCTCGTTCGTTGCCAGGGACTCCGTGTTCGATCTTCCCGGCGGACAACTACTGGCACACCGACGTCGCG
>JAVEEH010000237.1 GCA_030840545.1 Frankiaceae bacterium
CTCGAGGGTTACGCCGAGCATCACCGCCTGGACGTCTGCTTCAACACCGCGATCACCCGGATCGACCGCGGCGGGGACAGCTGGATCCTGCGCAGCCCCGAAGGCGACCTCGAGGCGTCCTACGTCGTCGTCGCCACCGGGCACAACCACACCCCGGCGATCCCCGACTGGCCCGGCGCCGACGGGTTCACCGGCGAGCTCCTGCACGCCGGCGACTACCGCAACGCCACGCCTTACGCCGGGCGCGGTGTGCTCGTCGTGGGCTCGGGCAACACCGGAGCCGAGATCGCCGTCGACCTCGTGGAAGGCGGCGCGCGCGAGGTCGCGATCGCCGTCCGCACCCCGCCGCACATCGTCCTGCGCGAGAACCACGGCGTGCCGTCGCTAGCGCTCGGCGTGCTGTTCCGCCACCTGCCGCCGCGCATCTTCGATCCGGTCGCCGCCGCGATGCGCAAGATCGACATCGGTGACCTGTCGGCCTACGGCCTGCCAACGCCACGAGACGGTCTCTACGAGCGCATCCGCCGTGACGATGCCATCCCGCTCGTCGACGTCGGCTTCATCGAGGCGCTCAAGGCGGGACGGATCACCGTCGTACCCGGCGTCACCGGCTTCGACGGGCACTGCGTCCTGCACGCCGACGGCATGCCGCGGCCGGCCGAGGTGGTCATCGCCGCCACCGGCTATCGCCGCGGCCTTGACCCCCTGGTGGGCCACCTTGGTGTGCTGGCCTCCGATGGGCGACCGGCGGTGCGCGGCGGCGCCACCGCGCCGGAAGCGCCGGACCTGTGGTTCACCGGCTACACCAACCCGATCAGCGGGATGTTCCGCGAGCTCGGCATCGACGCCCGACGCATCGCCCGCGCCGTCCTGCGGGAGCGCGCGCGCCGGCGACCGGCGCAGGTGTCACCGTTGCTCGACGCGATGCGCGTCACCGCGCCGCGCATCCTCCCCGGCAAGGCGCCGATCCGCTGATCGGGCGGTCTCTCAGCGGCCGGTGAACTTCGGCTCGCGCTTCTCGACGAACGCGAGGGCCGCCTCGCGGTGGTCCTCGGTCCGCCCGGTCTGATGGTGATGAGTGACCTCGAGGTCCGAGCAGTCCGCCAGGTCGCCGTGTACGGCGCGGTTGAGGTTCTCCTTCATGTAGCGCAGGGCGACCCGCGGTCCGTGCGCGAGCGTGCGCGCCCGCGTCATGACCTCATCCATCAGCTCGTCCGCCGGGAACACCGCGTTGACGAGCCCGAGCGTCTCGGCCTCCTGCGCCGACAGCCGCTCGGAGAAGAAGTAGAGCTCCTTCGCCTTCGCGCTCCCGACCAACCTCGTCAGCAACCACGTGCCGCCGTAGTCACCCGAGAACCCGACGCGCGCGAACGCCGTGGTCAGCAACGCGCTGTCAGCGGCGTAGCGCAGGTCACACGCGAGAGCGAGCGCCAGCCCCGCTCCCGCGGCCGGCCCGGGCAGCGCCGCGATGGTCGGTTTCGCCATCTGCCACAGCCGCACGCTCGTCGCGCGTTGGCTCAGGCGCTGCATCTGCACGAGGTCGTCCGGGCTCGCGTTGGGGTCGAACAACGCCTCGCCGCTGGCCATCATCTTCACGTCACCGCCGGCGCTGAACGCGCCACCCGCACCGGTGAGGACGACGGCACCGACCGCGTCGTCCGCCTCGACTTCGGCGAGGACCTTCCCGAGCGCGAGGATGAGTGCGGGCGAGAACGCGTTGCGGCGCTCGGGCCGGTTCATGGTGATGACGGCGACGCCGTCATCGACCCGTGCCTGCAGGTCGTCGGTTCCGGTGTCGAGCTCTGTCACGCGCGTCCCTCTCGCTGAGTCATCCTGTGTGTTGTCGGTCTAGCTGCCGCCTCGATCGAAGCGGACACCCGCGATGTCGACGGCCCCGGTGGCGCCGGTGACGTCCACGCCGACCGCCACGATGCCTTGCTCGTGCTCGCCGGCGGCCTCGACGAATCGGATCTGTTGGGCCCCACCGTCGAGCTCCAGCACGCCGTCGGGTGGCCCGTCGAGACCCAGCACCGCCGACCATCGCCCGGCGGCCCCCGCCGGGTCAGCGGACGCGATCGTGAGGCTGCGCAACCCACCAGCGCCGTACGCCGGGATCGCGGCAGTCCACTGCGGCCCACCCCAGCGCCAGGAACCGACCGGCTCGGTGACATCGAGCGCGACGATGGCGCCGGGCACGTCCTTCGGGTGCAGGTGCAGGTCGACGATGTCTTCGTGCGACGTCTCCCAGACGACGCGAACACCGGCATCGCTGAGCCGCGTCCGCACCGCCACGGCGTCGCTGAGCTCGAACATGACCATGTAGCCGCAGTCGCCGCCGCGGCGGTCCAGCTGCCGGCCGGCGGCCGTCTCTTCCCGCGTCGGGGACACGATCTCGACAAAGGTGTCGCCCAGGGCATAGACCGCGTTCTCCAGCCCGAAGTGCCCGACTCCAGCGTCGCGGAACGGATCACGGAGCCCGAGGGCGGTCTCCAGCTGCTCGGCGACCGGCGCCAGGTGCCGGGCGGCAAGCACGACTTGTCGCAACCTCGGAAGCTGCATGCTGCGGACTGTAAATGGTCACCGTCTGATCACGAATCTCGGGCAAGCGACAGGGTGATCACTGTCGCGTCACGATCGCCTTCATCAGGCCTCCGGGCTGTTCCCTTGCTCGTCCAGCAGACCTAACTTGTGCGCGCCCGAGACGTTTGCTCGCGACGAAACGGAGACCTCAATGAGATCGCGCACACCCCTCGTCGCGGGTATGGCCGCGACCGCTCTGGTCGTGGTGGCCTGCGGCGGAAGCACCGGCTCACCGCAGACCGGCAAGACGCCGACGGGCACGAACGGCGGCTACGACAAGTCCGCGGCCAACATGTCGGGCACCCCGACCAGAGGTGGCGTGCTCAACGTGCTCGGGACCGGCGACGTCGACTTCCTCGATCCCAACATCACGTACTACTCGGTCGGCTATGAGATCTCCCGCTTGATCAGCCGGCAGCTCTACTCCTACCCGGCGGTGACCGGCAAGACGACCACTGTTGTTCCGGACCTGGCGACCGGGATGCCCACCATCAGCGCCGACGGGAAGACCTACCGCATCACGATCAAGCAGGGCGTGAAGTGGAACACCACCCCGGCGCGTCAGGTGACCGCCGAGGACCTGGTCCGTGGCGTGAAGGTCACGTGCAACCCTGCGCAGCCGTTCGGTGGCCTCGCCGACTTCTCGGATCTCATCGAGGGTTACACCGCGTTCTGCACCGGGTTCGGCAAGGTGGCGGCGAACGCGGCTGCGATCGCCGCCTACGTCAAGGGACATGACGTGAGTGGCCTGTCCGCCGACCCGAGCAACCCGCTGACGATGGTGTTCAAGCTGACCCATCCGGCGACCTACTTCACCAACATGCTCTCCCTGGCGCCGTTCTCGCCACGACCGATCGAAGCGATGGACTACGTGCCGGCCAGCGCACAATTCGCGCAGCACACCTATTCCGACGGTCCGT
>JAVEEH010000242.1 GCA_030840545.1 Frankiaceae bacterium
CGTTGTCCTTGATCTCGCGGGGGATCCCGACTCTCACGGCCCGTTGCTCCTCGCGTCGTTCCGGCCTCGTGGCCGGCGGTACGCCGAGGCGCACCCGCGCCGCAGTCTAGATCCGCGGTGGCCGGGCGACCCGCATTCCGCAGTGGCTCGCCCCGTTGGGCGACGGTCGTCAGGCGGGCGCTGCCCTTGACCCTGGCCACGGCGACATCTGCGGCCAGGGAGCATCTGCCGGGCGCAGCGTGGTGAAGTCGTTGCGGCGCGCATGGACCAGGGCGAGCACGCCCATTGCGGTGAGCGGGTTGTGCAGGTCGCCGCGCAGCACCCGGTCGGCTGCGTCGTCCAGGTCGACCCAGGCGATCGGCATGTCGCGCTCCTCGTCGACCGCGTCGTGCCGCGGGGCTTCGGCCGGACGGACATCACGCGCCAGATACAGGCGCACGGCCTCGTCGGCCATGCCCGGTGTGGTGAACACGTCGAGCAGGACGTCCCACCGCGCCGCCTCGCAGTGCGCCTCCTCGAACAGCTCGCGCTTGGCCGCATCCAGCGGGTCCTCGCCCGGCTCGTCGAGCAAGCCGGCCGGTGGCTCCCAGAGCTGCTGGCGCACTGCGTGGCGGTACTGCCGGATCAGCAACACCCGACCTGCGTCGTCGAGCGCGAGGATGCCAACCGCCCCTGGGTGGACGACGACGTCTCGCGTCGCCCTGGAGCCGTCCGGGAAGACCACCACGTCGGTGCGCACGTCGATGACCCGCCCGGTGTGCAGCACGGTCGAGGACGCATGGACCTGGTACGACGTCGGCAGGTCGGCGATCGCGTCGTGGTCCGGCATGAGCGCCGCCTACCCGTTCAGTGCTGGAGGGTCACCGACTCCTCGGAGATGGTGACACCACCGATCGCTGCGCCCGAGTCGTCAGCCCGCTGGAGGGCGGCACCGATGAAAGCGGCGAACAGTGGGTGCGCGCGGGTGGGCCGGGACCGGAACTCCGGGTGTGCCTGGGTGCCCACGAAGAACGGGTGCACCTCGCTCGGCAGCTCGACGTACTCGACCAGGCGGTCGTCCGGAGAGGTGCCGGAGAAGACGAGGCCGGCCGCTTCGAGCTGCTCACGATAGGCGTTGTTGACCTCGTAGCGGTGCCGATGCCGCTCCTGCACCTGCGCCGCGCCGTATGCCGCGCGCACGAGGGTGCCGTCTCGCAGCGCGGCGGGGTAGAGCCCGAGCCGCATGGTTCCGCCCATGTCCCGCTCCCCCGCCACGACGTCGACCTGGTCGGCCATCGTCGAGATCACCGGATGCGGTGTCTGGTGGTCGAACTCCGCGGAGTTGGCGTGGTCGAGACCGGCCAGGTGTCGAGCCACCTCGATGACCATGCACTGCAACCCGAGGCAGAGTCCCAACGTCGGGATGCGGTGTTCGCGCGCATGCCGGACGGCGCCGAGCTTGCCCTCGATGCCGCGTACGCCGAACCCTCCCGGCACGAGCACCCCGTCGACGCCGTCCAGCGCCTGGGCGGCTCCGGCCGGGTCGACGCAGTCGTCGGAGCTGACCCAGCGGATCTCCACCTTCGCGTCGTGGGCGATGCCGCCGGCACGCAGCGCCTCCGTGACCGAGAGGTAGGCATCCGGCAGGTCGACGTACTTGCCCACCAGCGCGACCGTGACGTGCTGGGCGGGGCGGTGCACCCGCCGCAGCAGCTCATCCCACTCGGTCCAGTCGACGTCGCGGAAGGACAGCCCCAACCGACGGACCACGTAGGCGTCGAGGCCTTCGCCGTGCAGCACCTTGGGGATGTCGTAGATGGACGGCGCGTCGGGCGCCGAAACGACGGCTTCGTTGTCGACGTCGCAGGTCTGCGCGATCTTGCGCTTCATGCTCGCCGAGATCGGCCGGTCGGACCGGCAGACGATGGCGTCGGGCGTGATGCCAATCGAGCGCAGTGACTGCACGGAGTGCTGCGTGGGCTTGCTCTTCAGCTCGCCGGAGGGCGCGAGGAACGGCACCAGCGAGACGTGCAGGAAGAACACGTTGTCACGGCCGACGTCCTGGCGGACCTGCCGAGCGGCCTCCAGGAACGGCAGCGACTCGATGTCGCCGACCGTGCCGCCGATCTCGGTGATCACGACGTCGACGTCATCCGCGGCCATCGCGCGGATCCGTAGCTTGATCTCGTCGGTGATGTGCGGGATGACCTGGACGGTGTCGCCGAGGTATTCACCGCGGCGTTCGCGGGCGATCACCTGCGAATACACCTGGCCGGTGGTCACGTTGGCGAAGCCGTGCAGGTCCTCGTCGAGGAAACGCTCGTAGTGACCGATGTCGAGGTCGGTCTCGGCGCCGTCGTCGGTCACGAAGACCTCGCCGTGCTGGAACGGGTTCATCGTGCCGGGGTCGACGTTGAGGTAGGGATCGAGCTTCTGCATGGTGACCCGCAGCCCGCGTGCCTTCAGCAGACGACCGAGGCTTGACGCGGTGAGGCCCTTGCCGAGGCTGGAGGCCACGCCACCGGTGACGAAGACGTGCCGGGTCGGGCGGTCAGGGGCATTGCTCGATCGTGCCAACTAGGGCTCCCGCGGTCCTGTGCGCCGCTGTGCGTCCGAACCTGGTGTCCGGTCGGCATGGGCGCGATCCACGGAAGTTCACGGTAACACCCCATCCGACGTTCCGTGGCGACACGCCGACGTCAGCGCCGCCCCGGCACCGGCCGGCGACCGGTTGACGAACGCCGGCCACCGGATTTCCCTCACTGTCAACTGGAGGTGGAGGTGTCGGACTCGATCAACGTCCGGCGACGTCGAAGCAGGAGCAACGACGGGCGGTCGATCAGGCCGACCACACCTGCGTAGAGGCCGACGCACACGCCAGCGACCAGGGCCGTGCTGGCCACGCTGCCCGCGACCCCGGTGGTCGGCAGCGCCCGGGCAACGACGTAGGCGACGACCGCCGCCACCACAGCACCGGTCAGGCACGCGCCCGCCGTCGTCCGGACCCCGGCCAGGCTGGCAGGCCCCGATCCCCGGCGCAGGCTCACTGCCAGCCAGCCGCCCGCCGCGGTCATGCCGACCGTTGTCCCGATGCCCAGCGCCGCAGCGGTCCAGTCTCGTGGCAGCGTCGCCACCAGGGCCACGTCGGCGACCACCGCGAGCAGCCATCCACCGGCGGTCGCCAACGCCGGCGTCTTCGCGTCACCGCGGGCATAGAGCGCGCGGGACAACAACGCGACCGCGCCGTAGCCGACCAGACCCGGTGCGAAGGCGACCAGCGCGCGAGCGAGCACGTGCGGCGCCACCCCTCCCGGAGCGCCCAGCACGACGACCCGGGCGGCGGGCTGCGCCGTGGCGACCAAGACCGCCGCGGCCCCGGCCGTGGTCAGGAGCACAGCGCGGGTGGTGCGGGCCACGGTGGCCGTGTAGCCGGCCTGGTCGCCGGCCTGCCATCGAGCCGTCAGGGTGGGGAACGCCGCGGTCGCGATCGGCACGGCGATGATGGCCCACGGCAGCAGGAAGACTGTCCACGCGAGGTTGTAGAGCACGACGGCACCCGCGGAGCCGCGATCGTTGGCCAGCCGCAGGATCGCGACCGTGGCCAGGTCCTGGCTGCCGAGCACCACAGCACCTGCGACGGCCATCCGTCGTGCCGTCGCCGCGACGCCCGGTGGGAAGTGCAGCGTCGGTCGCAACCTGCGACCGGCGCGCCACAGCGGCACGAGCAGGGCCAGCACCAAAGCCGCCACCCCGAGGGTGGTGCCGACGGACAGGATCAGCTCGTGCCGGCGTGACAATGTCGACAGGTCGGTTTCTCGGCGAGTCGCCTCAGCCGCGAAGACGACGTACGCCGCGCCGACCACCACG
>JAVEEH010000289.1 GCA_030840545.1 Frankiaceae bacterium
CGCCGCGTCGCTGCACCCGCAACGCGACCGGGACGTCACGTGCATGCCGATGCCGCTCGACCTGAGCGACTATCCGCCGGCGACCCACGACGGCCCACCCGCCGCGGGCATCCTCGGCACGGCGAGCTGGGCACCGACGGCCGACGCCATGCTTCGACTGACCGGTGAGCTGTGGCCGCGGGTGTTGGCCATCGATCCGGATGCCCGTCTGGACGTCGCCGGGAGAGGCACCCAAGCACTGGCGAGCTCGCTGCAAGCCACCGGTGTGACCGTGCTCGGCCAGGTCGAGTCGGCGGCCGGTTTCCTCCGCTCACTGGGAGTGCTCGTCTATCCGCCCGTTCGCGGCAGCGGCGTCAAAGTCAAGGTCCTCGAGGCGTTGGCCAGTGGCGTGCCGGTCGTCACGACCCCGCCGGGGGCACAGGGGTTGGAACCCAACGACGGACTGCTCGTATCGAGCGATCCGACCGTGCTCGCCGGTCATGTCGCCCGCCTGCTCGGCGACGTCGCTGAGCGAAGGCAGCGAGGTGCGGCAGCCCGGTCTTACGTCGCGCGGCGGCACTCGCCGGTTGCGGCCACCGAACCACTCGTGCGCCTCTACGAGCGGATGCTCCGCTGATCGGCTCGCAGCTCATGACCGGATAACCGACTGACCCGGACCGGGGCGGCACGGGAGACTTCTCGTTCGTGGGCCACATTGACCTTCAGCACGTCCTGTTCCACCTGCCAGACGGCCGGCAGCTGCTCGACGACGTCTCGTTCCGGGTCGGTGACGGGGCCAAGGCGGCACTTGTCGGGGCAAACGGGGCCGGCAAGACCACGTTGTTGCGCATCGTCTCCGGCGACCTCGCGCCGAGCGGCGGCGCGATCGCCCGCAGCGGTGGCCTGGGTGTGATGCGGCAGTTCATCGGGTCCGTCCGCGACGACACGAGCGTGCGCGACCTCCTGCTCTCCGTCGCGCCTCCGGCGCTGCAAACCGCTGCGCGCGAGCTCGACGCCGCGGAGCTGCGGCTCATGGACAGCGACGACGAACGCAGCCAGTTGCTCTACGCCCACGCCATCACTGACTTCACCGACGCCGGTGGCTACGACGCGGAGGTTCTCTGGGACGTCTGTACGACGGAAGCCCTCGGCCTCACCTATGACCGGGCGCGTTGGCGCGAGGTGCGCACGTTGTCCGGTGGCGAGCAGAAGCGTCTGGTTCTCGAGGCACTCCTGCGCGGTCCGGACGAGGTCCTGCTGCTCGACGAACCGGACAACTACCTCGATGTCCCCGCCAAGCGCTGGCTCGAGCAGCGGCTCAACGAGACCCAGAAGACGGTGCTGTTCGTCTCGCATGACCGCGAGCTCTTGGCCCAGACGGCCAGTCACATCGTCAGCCTCGAGCTCGGCGCGGCCGGCAACACGGTCTGGGTCCACGGTGGGGGCTTCGCGTCGTTCCACTCCGCCCGCCGCGATCGCTTCGAACGTCTCGAGGAGCTGCGTCGACGTTGGGACGAGGAGCACACCAAGCTCAAGACACTCGTGACGACCCTGCGGCAGAAGGCTGCGTACAACGACGGTATGGCCAGCCGGTACCAGGCTGCGGTGACGCGGCTGACGAAGTTCGAAGAAGCAGGCCCCCCGCAGGCGGTTCCGCAGGAGCAAGACGTCAAGATGCGGCTGCGCGGCGGTCGCACCGGCAAACGTGCCGTCGTCTGCACCGACCTCGAGCTGACCGGACTCATGCAGCCGTTCGATCTCGAGGTCTGGTACGGCGAGCGGGTCGCCGTGCTCGGGGCCAACGGGTCAGGCAAGTCCCACTTCCTACGCCTGCTCGCGGCCGGTGGCACCGATCCGGATGTCGAACACCAACCCGTCGACGACCTCACGATCCTGCCGGTCATGCACTCCGGCACGGCGCGGCTCGGTGCCCGGGTGCGGCCCGGCTGGTTCGCGCAGACGCACGAGCATCCCGAGCTCGTCGGACGAACGCTGCTGGACATCTTGTGGAAGGGCGATGAGCACCGCAGTGGGATGGGTCGCGAAGAGGCCGCGCGAGCCCTCGACCGCTACGAGCTGGCTAGGGCTTCGGAGCAGAAGTTCGAGACGCTGTCAGGGGGACAGCAGGCGCGTTTGCAGATACTCCTGCTCGAACTGTCCGGTGCGACGCTGCTGCTGCTCGACGAACCCACCGACAACCTCGACGTCATCTCCGCCGAGGCACTCGAAGACGGGCTCGCCGCGTTCGAGGGCACCGTGCTCGCCGTGACTCACGACCGATGGTTCGCGCGGTCGTTTGACCGGTTCGTCATCTTTCGCTCGGACGGCTCCGTGACGGAGACGCCCGACGCCGTGTGGGACGAGGCGAGGGTGGTGCGCTGATGAACCGCTCAGGCAGCTGCGGTGTGACGGCGACGGCGGCCGGCCACGACGAACACCGTGCCCGCGCCGAGTGCGCCCGTCCCGACCACAGTCATCAGAACGACCTCGGCGCCGGTGAACGGGAGCGTCGACTTCTCGCCCTTGACCTGCGTCGGGGGCCGCACGATCTTGTGGCCCTTCACCTGCGGGCAGTGCTTGCTGTAGGCGTCACAGTGTGGGCCGCTGGCAGCCAGCGCAGCACTGGGAATGAGCATCGCGCCACCGGCCGCGAGGGTCGCGGCGGCGATCGTGATTGTGCGTGCTGTCATGGGGTCCACCTCAGTGCTTCGCGTCGGATGCCACCGGGCATGTTCCCCGGTATCCATGAACTCATGCTCGCATTGAGTCACGGTTTCCGCAACACAGGGTGACCAATCCGTGGGAGGAATCCATCCTAATCATCCCGAATTCTCTGTTGAGGGTTGCGCAAAGCAACACCACGCGCGACCCTGTGGTTGCGTTGCGTTAGGGAGTCCGAATGCGGAGTAACTCACAGTGACCACAGAGGCCACAGCAGCCCCACTGCAGGACACCGTCCTGGGTGGGTCCCGTCCGTATGCCCCGTCGCTCACCCCGCTGCGCGAGGTTGTGCGCGCCGCCAACCGGGGTTTTCTCGGCGCGACCCTGCTCCGCTTCGGCATCGCACCCTACCTGCTGCTGGTCGACGTCCTCGCCCTTGCTGCGGGGGTCAGCCTGGCGGCCGGGCTGACCGGCGGGCTGCTGGTCTTCTGTCTCGCCACCATCTGGTTCAACTCCGGCGCCGCCCTCTACCGGTCCCGCCTGACCCTGTCGATCCTCGACCAGGCACCCGACATCGCCGTACGTGCGCTGGCCGCCGCAGCCGTTGCGTCGGCGGTGGGTCTCGTGGTCGGCGCCGGTGACGCGGTGGCGCCGCTGTTCACGGCTGCCGGCGGCTACGTCGGCGCCGCCGTCGTCTTGCGGGCGACCGTGTTCACCGCCGTCCGGGCCGCTCGCCGGCACGGGCTCATCGAGCACCCGACCTTGGTCCTCGGTGCCGGCCATGTCGGGCGCCAGATCGTCAGCGCACTCGTCGAGCACCCCGAGTACGGGTTGCGTCCGATCGGCTTCCTCGACTCCGACCCGCTGCTGAGCGACGACGAGCGGCCCGCCCCCTTGCTCGGCGGCACCGAGTCGCTCGCCGACGTCATTCTCGAAACCGGGGCGCGGGACGTGGTCATCGCGTTCTCGTCCCAACCGAGCTCGGCGATGGTCGACATCATCCGCACCTGTGACCGGCTCCGCTGTGAGCTCTTCATCGTGCCGCGGCTGTTCGAGCTGCACGACCGCTCAGGTCACGACGTCGAGGCCGTCTGGGGGATGCCGCTGCTGCGGATGCGCGAAGCGCCGTTCCGCCGGGTCAGCTGGCGGCTCAAGCGGGTCGTCGACGTGGCCGTCGCCGGCCTTTCGCTGGTGGCCCTGTCGCCGGTTTTCCTGGCCTGCGCGCTCGGCGTGCGACGTGAGGGTGGGCCCGGCGTGCTGTTCCGGCAGACTCGTGTCGGGCTCGACGGCCGGGCGTTCGAGCTGTTGAAGTTCCGCTCGATGCGTCCCGTCGACAACGCCGAGTCGGCCACGCTGTGGAGCATTGCCGACGACGACCGCATCGGGCCCATCGGCAGGTTGCTCCGTGCTTCGTCGTTGGACGAGCTGCCGCAGCTCTGGAACGTGCTGCGCGGTGACATGAGCATCGTGGGCCCGCGACCGGAGCGCCCGCATTTCGTCGATCAGTTCGCGACGACGTTCCCGCGTTACATGGCCCGGCACCGGGTGCCGTGCGGCATGACCGGGTGGGCGCAGATCCACGGCCTGCGGGGCGACACCTCGGTCGCCGACCGTGCGCGATTCGACAACTACTACATCGAGAACTGGTCGCTGTGGCTCGATCTGAAGATCGTGGCGCGCACCATCAACGTCGTGCTGACCGGCAAGGGACGCTGAGCGGGTCAGTCCCCGATCTTGTGCGTCCAGAAGTGGGCGATGGAGTGCAGCACCCCACGTAAGCCGGAGTAGCCGTGCACCGGCACCGTGACGTCGCGCACTCCGTTCCAGGGTCCGGTGACGTCGATGCTGCCGTTGTGGGGCTGTTCGATGCCACTGCTCACACCGAGCACCCCTCCGACGGCTGAGATGTGCAGGTGCAACTGCGCCGGCAGCGCGAGCGCTTGCGGCACGAGCAGCAAGCGATAGCGCCCGTCCTGGATCGGGAGCCGGTATTCGAGCCGGTAGGTCGTCGTTGCGCCGCGCGGCAGCTGCAGCACCGTGGTCAACCGCTTCGCGCCGTCGGCAGGAGCGATGTCGACGTCCTCGGCGATGCCGTTGTGGGTGAACGACGTCAGTGTCGCCGTCGCAGCCGCGTCCATCGACAGCAGCTCGGTGACTTCGCCCGGGTGCGCGACGCCTTCGACGTAGGGCCCGAGCCCGGTGGGCGCGGCGTTGTGCAAGGTCAGAGTCTGGACGACGGTGGCCTGGTGTGGTTGCAGCTTCACGTCGACAGTCATTCGTCGTTCGACGTAGTAGTCCAGCTTGTTGCCCAGGCTCGGACTGTCACCAAGGTTGTTGCTGACGGCGAGCGAGATGTCCTTGCCGGTCGCATCGATCGCACCACTCGCGCCGGCGCCGGTCAGCGTGCTCTCCTCGGCGCCGTTCGCCGACCACACGACGAGGTGCCGACCGGACACCGCGTCGAGCAGTGCGCGCAGGAGCGCCGGAGTGCCCGTTGCGTCTGCCTGCAGCCGGTGGAACGCCTGGCTGGCAGCCGCTGTCAGTGCCCGGCGTCGAGCGTTCTGCTTCGCGACCGACAGGCTGCCTGCGCCGTAGGCGTCCACGAGGAGGCGCTTGGTGAGCTCCGCGCCGGAGACGCTCTCGCCTTCGATCGTGACGTCGCCGGTCGCCGAGATGATGGCGGCAGCGGCGGGCACGTCGCAGAGCACGACGACGTCAGGTTGGACGTGAATCGACGCGGCGGCCACAGCTGCCAGCACCTGGGCGCTTTCGTCCGCTTGCGCGGACATCGTGACGTTCTTCCACAAGGTGGTGTCGGCCAGGTAGCTGCCATAGGCCGCGTGGTAGTCAGCGGGCGAGGCGACCGGCAGTGCGAAGCCGGGTGAGCGCGCGACCTTGTTCACGTCCAGGAACGGCCCCAGCGACAGCCGACCGTGATCGGTGGTTCCGGTGGCGTAGGCAGACAGGAGCCCCCCCGCTCCGCGCAGCTCGGCGTTGTTCATGAGCCCGACAAGCACGGTTCGGCGGGTGCTGCCGCCGAGTACGCCCGCGACGCCGTTGAGTCCCAACGCGCCTCGTTCGAGCCGGTCGTCGAGACCGAGCAGCTGGTCGCGGGCCTGCCGCACCCCGGTCTGCACCGGCGGCAACGTCCACCCGACGCGGAGGTCCGCGAGGCGCTGCAACGGCGCGCGCAACATCGTCGCCGCCTGGTGGAGCGCGACGCCGGCGGCAGACAGGCGGCTGACGTCGACGCCGCCCTGACCGTCGGCCAGGCCGGTTGTGGCGCGCGTCAACGCCAAGCCGGCCTGCAACGCGGCCGCGGAGGCGTCGGCAACGGTCCGTTCCGCGGCCACGTTGCGCCCGAGAAAGGGGAGTGCCGACACGATGCGAGGCCCGGGTTGACCGAGCAGGCTCCCGGCCGAACGGACCGTACGCAGGTCGGTGGCGAGCTCTCGCTCGAGCGCCGCCCGGTCCGCGCCCGGCTGGCTGGTGAGCCGGGCGACGTCGGCTCGGACGGCACGCAACCGGTGCGCCGCCAGCAAACCGTTGACCGCGGTCCACACTCCCAGCGCGAGCACGACCAGGCCGACGACGAGCAGCGCCCGGCGACGTCGAGAGCGCCGCGGTCGTTGCGGGCCGGGCGCATCGGGGCTGACCGAGTCCCCAGCGGCGGGACCGACTCCACCCGGCCGCACGGGGGTGTCCGCGCCGGCCATGGACGAAGGGTAGGTCACCCAGGCGCTGCCGGCCCGCGCCGCGCCACGACCTCCAGGACGAGCGCGGCCATCTCGTCGTAGGCCTGCCCGCGGTCGAACTGCGCCTCGGCCCGGCGCCGGTTCGCCGCACCCTCGGCGCCGGCCTGGTCGGGCCGCAGCAGCCGGTCGGCAACGGCTTGTGCGAGGGCCTCGTCGTCCGCGAGCGGGACGATGTTGCCCCCCTCGCCGCTGCCGAGCACCTCGCGGGCGCCCGGCGCGTCCGTCGCCACGATGCAGCAGCCCGACGCTGCCGCTTCGAGCAGGGACAGGGACAGGGCATCCCACCGAGACGGCACGACCACGACATCGGCCGCGGCGTACCAGTCGGCGACGTCGCTGCGCTCGCCGACCAGCAGAACGCCTTCGCCGGCCGCTGCCTCGACCGTCGGTCGGAGCTCACCGTCACCCACCAGGGCCAGCGTCGCCGCTGCCACCCGGCTCCGGACGCGGGGCCAGGCCGCAGCCAGCGCGTCCTGTCCCTTGGCGACGGACAGCCGACCCACGCACACCGCGAGCGGCTCGTCGTCGGGCCGCCCCAGCCGAGCACGGACCGCGGACCGGCCGGCTTGGCTGACCGGCGCGAAGCGACGCAGGTCGACCCCCGTGTGCACGACGGACCAGGGCGCCGTGACCCCGGCCTGCCGGCCCACGTCACGCTCCGCAGCGGAGACGCAGAGCAGACGGTCACACCACCGGCTCGCGTGGCGCTCCCAGGCCAGGCTTGCCGCTGCGGTGGCGCCGGAGACGGCGAGCCATGACCATCCGTGCGGCTGGAACACCGTCGCGCGGCTGCCGCGAAGGACCAGACGACCGACGAGACCTGCTTTGGACGAGTGCAGGTGCACGACGTCGGGTTGGTGCCGGCGCAGAATGCGCCGCAGCGCCAGGGCCTCGGCAGCAGTGCTTGGTCCGGGTGAGCGGCGTGCGGACCATGGCTCGTGCACGGCACCGGAAGCTCGCACATCGGGCCCGAGCGAACCGTCGATCGGGCAGGCGACGACGGTCTGCCACCCACGCCGGACCTGGTCGGCGACGAGCGGTGCGACGTAGTGGGCGACGCCGCCGGTGGTCGGCTGCGCGACGTGAAGGACTCGGGGTGACACGCCGATACGGTAGCCAGCAGCCCTAGATGCGGAGGACGACGATGACCGGGCCACCCATCCGGGTGCTGCACGTGATGGGCGGCGCCGCCGTCGGCGGCATCGAACGGCAGCTGCTCTTGCTCCTCCCACGCCTGAAACCCGCGACCGAGCCCCACGTGGTGCTGTTGCGCGGCGGTCCGTTGCAGGGCTCGTTCGGTGCGCTCGTCCCCACTGAGGTGATCCCCAAGTTCGGAAAGGTCGACCCGGTCTGTCTCGCTCGCCTGGTCGCATCCATGCGCCGGCACCGCCCGGACGTCGTTCACACGTGGGGCAGCACCGCCAACCTCTGGGGGTCCCTCGCAGCGAGGCTCGCCGGCATGCCGCGGATCGTCGTCAGTGACGGCGCGATCGACGCGTGGAAGGGTCGCCTGCTGCGCAAGGCTGACGCGGTGCTGTACGGCTGGGCCGACACGGTGACGGGCAACTCCGCTGCGGTGGTCGAAGCCTCGGTGCAGCGTGGCGCCTGGCCCGCGCGGGCCCGCGTCATCAGCAACGGCGTCGAGGTGCCGGCAACGATCGCGTCTCGCGGCGACCGCGACCCGGGCACGCTGCTCTTTCTCGGTCGCATGCATCCGGACAAAGGGCCGGACCTGATGGTGGAGGCGTTCCGTTCGATCGCCGTCGAACGGCCGGACCTCCGCCTCGTCATGGCGGGAGCCGCGACCCAACCGGTGGAACGTCAGCTCGAGCGGACCGTCCGCGACGCGGTGAATGCCGCCGGGTTGGCGGACCGGGTCGAGTTCACCGGGCCGGTGGACGACCCCTCCGGGTGGCTCCGCCGCGCCGCGGTGCTGGTGCTGCCGTCGCGGACAGAGGGCTCGCCGAACGTCGTCCTGGAGGCCATGGCGCACGGCACGCCCGTGGTCGCAACAGCTGTCGGTGGCGTGCCGGAGCTCCTGCGGGACGGCCGCGCGGGTCGCCTGGTGCCCGCCGGCGACACCGCCGCAATGGGCCGGGCGATCCTCGACACCCTGCGCGGCGGCGAGGAGACGGATCACCAGGTCGACCGGGCCAGGTTGGTCGTCGAGCACGACCACGCCGTCGACGTCGTCGCCGGACGATGGGCCGGGCTCTACGCCGAGCTCACGGCCGGGACCCCACCGCGGCGGTAACCTGAGGCGGTGATCGTGGGGGCCGGATCGTCTTCGCCCATCAGCGAGAACCTGCTCCGTCGCAGTGTCCTGCCTGCCCTCGTGCTGCTCACCGGGGGTCTGGCCTACGAGTCGGCGCCGCACCCGGCACTTGTGCTCGGGGTGATCGTCGCCGGTGCGGCTGTGCTGGTGGCTGCGTTCCGGCCCGAGATCACTCTCGGCTTGTTCCTGGCCAGCATCCCGTTGGAGTACGGCTGGGAGCTGCACGGCAACCAGTCGCTGACCGTGACGAAAGTCGCGGGCGGATTGTGCTTCCTGAGCTTCGCGCTCTTCGCCGCCCGCACCGGTCGCCGGCTCAGGTTCGACCGCTCGCATCTGCTGGTGGTGCTGCTGCTCTGCATCGCGTTGGCCTCGACGACGCAGGCCGGTTCGTCGGGTGAGGCGCTGACGGCCACGTTGCGCTACCTGAGCTGGGCGCTGCTCTATTTCGTGCTCACGCAGTTCGTGGGTGAGACGGCGACGCTGCGGCTCCTGGTCTGGTCGCTGGTCGCCTCCGCCGGCGCCGCCGGCGTGTGGGGGTGCGTCAACTTCCTCAGCGGCCGGACGCCGTTGGCGACGCTGCCCTACGGGCAGCAGAACGACTACGCGTTCGTCCTTGCCAGCGTGCTCTTCCTGGCGTTCTGGCTCACCCGCCGGGAGGTCGGTGCACGGCGATGGATCGCGGCGACCGCTGCTGCGTGCATCCTGGCCGGCATCGCGCTGAGCCTGTCCCGGGGTGCCTACCTGGCCCTTGCCGTCGCGGTCGCGTTCTTCTGTGTGATGCACCGTCGTCAGGCGAAGGTTCTCGCCGTTCTCGCCGTTCTTGCGGCCCTTGTCGTCGTCGGGTTCATCGCCGTGAATCCCGGGCGGGTCCAGGAAGGCTTCCAGCAGAAGCAGGCTGTGGCGCAGGAGAACGTCAACAGCCGGCTCACCCTCTGGCGGGGGGCGGTCGACCTCGCCGGGTCGCATCCGCTGTTGGGCATCGGCCCGGGCAACTTCGGCGACTACTACTTCGACATCACCCACAACCCCGTGGGCACGCCTCCGCTCCTCGTCGCGCACGAGACCTATCTGGAGGTGGCGGCCGAGCTGGGGCCGCTGGGCCTGGTGGTGTTCCTCGCCTTCCTGGGGCTGATCCTGGTGCGGCTGAACGAAGCGGTGCGCAGCGGCGCCGGACCCCCGGAGCTCGCCATCTTCCTGCGCGTCTCCTTCCTCGCCATCTGTGTCGGGTTCCTCACGGTCTCCGAGGAGTTCTTCGCGCCGGTCTGGCTCGTCGCCGGACTGTCGACTCTCGTCTGGTTGGAGCGGCCATCCGCATCCTCCACGTGATCCAGGAGCTTCGTACCGGGGGCGCGGAGCGGATCGTGGTCACGTTGGTGCGCGAGGCCGCGCGCCAGGGGCACGACGTGGCCGTCGCCGCGGCTCCGGGCGAGCTCGAGACCGAGCTGGTCAGCTCATGCGTCCGCTATTCGTTGCCGGTGCTCCAACGGCGCCCCCTCCGAGTCCCCGCGGCCGCCTGGCGGCTGCACGCGGCGTTCGCCGGCCACCGACCCGACGTCATCCACGTCCACAACCCGGCGATGGCCGTGCTGACCGCCCTGGCCGGTCGGCGCCGCACTGCCGCCCTGGTCAGCGTGCACGGTGTGCCTGAGGAGGACTGGCGGGCGTCAGCGCGGCTGTTGCGCCTGGCGCGGATCCCCACCGTC
>JAVEEH010000348.1 GCA_030840545.1 Frankiaceae bacterium
GTCCTGCTCGTCGACGAGCCGACGCTGGGCGGCGACGTCCGTTCGCGCATCGACCCCTACCACATGCTCCGCGCCGCAGCACGAATCGGCGACGCGGTTGTCGTCGTCTCTTCGGACGCCGCCGAGCTGGCTGGGCTGTGCGACCGGATCGTCGTCATGTCGCGTGGGCTCATCGTCGCCGAGGTCCCGGGTGAGAGGGCGACGGAGGAGAGCATCATCGGCGCGTTCACCAGCGCGGAACACGCAGTTCGGGAGGACACCGTCGTTCCGCAGGCGCTCGTCCAGAGATGGCGACGCCAGCGTGCGTTCCTCCGCCTGCACCAGGACGCCATGCGCCTGGGGCTGCTCGTCCTGATGCTCGTGGTCATCGCCGGGTATGCGCAGAGCCGCAACAGCACCTTCCTCACAAAGCCGAGCATGTACAACATCTTCCTGCTGGCGTTGCCGCTTGCGATGGTGGCGGCGGCCGAGTTCCTCGTCATGTTCACCGGCGGGATAGATGTGTCTGTCGGCGCGACGATGGGTGTCACCGTCGCCGTGCTCTCCTTTGCCATAACGAGCTCCGGTGCGGTTACTGGCATCCTGCTCTCGGTGCTCATCGCGGTCGGCGTCGGGATAGTGATCGGCGCGGTCAACGCGATCATCGTCGAACGCATCCGCATCTCGCCCGTCATCGCCACGATCGCGACGCTGGGCGTCCTCCAAGGCGTCGGGCTGCTGGTCCGCCCGCAGGCGGCCGGCATCATCAGCGTCAACCTCACGAACGCGCTGACCAAGCAGATCGGTCCGTTCCCCGCCCCGATCCTCGTGGTCGCCGGCTTGTTCGTGGTCGCGGACGTCGCCCTCACTCGCACCGGGCGGGGACTGCGGCTGCGCGCGGTCGGGCTCAACCCGCTCTTTGCCTACCGGCTCGGCGAGAACGCTCCGCGACTGCGCCAGGTCGCCTACATCGGCTGCGCCGTCCTCGCCGCGCTGGCCGGAGTGCTGCTCGCTGCCCAGGTGGGCGTGGGTGACTCGACCGTGGGCAACCAGTACACGCTGCTCGCCGTCGCCGCTCCGATCCTCGGTGGGGCGAGCCTGCTCGGTGGCCGCGGCAGCTTCATCGGGTGCCTGGTCGGCGCTGTGCTGCTGGCGACGTCGCTGGCGCTGCCGACCGTGCTGGCGCTCAGTGACGGCACCAGCTTCGTGCTCGCCGGTGCGCTGACGCTGCTCGCGCTCCTCATCTACACCCAGAGCGCCTGGCGGGTGATGGCGCGGTGGACGCGCCTCGCCCGGGTCAAGCTCCGCCGATCGCTTCCCGCCACTGGGCGCGTCGCGCCGTCCGCATGACTGCCACCTGTGGCCCGCCACCACCGAAACGCAGGAGAGTGTGATGGACGTCGGTGTCTACACCTTCACGACGGACCGGGACATGCGCCCGGACCGTTTCGCGGTCGAGGTGGAGCAGCGTGGGTTCACGGCGCTGATGTTGCCGGAGCACGCTCACATCCCGTGCGCCCGCGAGACGCCCTATCCGGACGTCTATGGCGGCGGCGTGCTCCCGGACTTCTACCAGCGCACCTATGACCCGTTCGTCGCGCTGAGCTTCATCGCTGCGGCCACCACAACGCTTCGGCTCGGGACCGGCATCTGCCTGGTCGCGTTGCGTGACCCGATCCACACGGCGAAGGAGGTCGCGTCGCTGGACACGTTGTCGGGCGGGCGGTTCAACTTCGGTGTCGGCTTCGGCTGGAACGAGGACGAGTTCATCAACCACGGGGTGCCGTTCAAGGGTCGACACGCGCTGGTCCGCGAGAAGGTCGAGATGATGAAAGCCATCTGGGCCCAGGACGTGGCGTCGTACGACGGAGACCGCGTCCGGCTGACGCCGTCGTGGTCGTGGCCCAAGCCGGTGCAGAAACCACACCCGCCGATCTATCTGGGTGGCAACGGGCCGGTCACGATGCGGCACGCCGCCGAGTGGGCTGACGTCTGGTATCCGACGAGCCCTGCGAACGACCCCAACCTCGAACGGTCGATCCCGCAGTTCAAGCAGATGGTGGCCGATGCCGGCCGTGACCCGGATGCAGTCCGGGTCGGTCTGGCCCCTGCCGCTGCGGACGCGGCGCGACTGGAGGAGCTCGCGGCCAACGGCGTCGACGAGTGCAACGTGGCCATCATGGGTGGGGACGACCGAGAGCTGCTCGGCAACCTCGACGCGCTCGTCGAGGCACGGAACAAGGCGCTCGGCCACTGACCGTGCCCTGGCGATCCGTGCTGGTCACCGGCGCTGCGCAGGGGCTGGGCCTCTCGATCGCCGAGGAGTTCGGCGCGGCGGGCTATCGCGTCGTGCTGGCGGACCGGAATGAAGCCGCTCTGCAGGCAGCAGCGGCGGGTATGCGAGAGCGCGTCGGGCCGGACAACGTGCATGTCGTCGCCGCTGACGTCACCGAGGACGCGTCGGTCGACGCGCTCGTCCAGTCGGCCACGTCGTGGGCGGGTGGGCTGGACGTGCTCGTCAACAGCGCAGGTGTCATCGCCCGCGCGCCGTCCGATGAAGTCGCGACCGACTCCTGGCAGAGCGTGCTCGACGTCAACCTGGGTGGGGCTTTCCGATGCGCCCGGGCGGCGTTCTCACGCCTGAGGGTGTCGCCGTACCCGTCGATCCTCAACATCGGCTCGCTGGGTTCGGTTCTGGGGATGCCGATGCGACTGCCCTACAACGCCTCGAAGACCGGTTTGCTCGGCTTGACCAGGACGCTCGCCGCGGAGTGGGGGCAGTTCGGGATCCGCGTCAACGCGATCACGCCGGGCTTCATCGACACCGCGATGATGCGGTCGGGCCTGGACAGTGGCGCTCTGGACGAACAGCTCATGCTGCACCGCATCCCGATGCGGCGGCTCGGCCAGGCGAGCGAGATCTCTGGCGTCGCGCTGTTTCTCGCCTCACCGGCGGCGTCGTACATCAACGGCGCGACGATCCCGATCGACGGCGGCACCACCATTGACGGCACCTTTTTCTGATGGGACTGCGATGACACAGCTGATCGGCCCATGACGAGAGCAGCCGCGGCGGAGCGAACCGTCGCGGAGCTGCAGGGCATCGCGATGTCCCTGCGACGACGCATGCTGCGCATGGCGGCGCACAAGGGCGAGGGCTACATCGCCCAGGGTCTCGGGATCGCCGACGCCTTGGCCGCTGTCTATTTCCGCGAGCTGTCCATCGATCCGGGCCGGCTCGACGATCCAAATCGAGATCGGTTCCTCCTGTCGACGGGTCACTACTCAATCGCAATGTATGCGGTGCTGGCAGAGCTGGGAGTGCTCACCGACGAGCAGCTGGAGACCTACGCGCTGAACGGCAGTGCACTGCCGATGAGCACGTTCGACGAGACCCCCGGCATCGAGATCATCAGCGGTTCGCTCGGGCACGGCCTGGGACAGGGTGTCGGGATGGCGCTCGGCCTGCGCCTCGACGAGAGCCCGGCAAAGGTCGTGGTCGAGCTGTCCGACGGTGAGCTGCAGGAGGGCTCCACCTGGGAGGCGGCCATGGCCGCAGCGAGCTTCCGCCTCGACAATCTCTGGGCGTTGGTCGACTGCAACGGCATCCAGGCCGACGGTCCGCTGGTGCTGGACATGGAACCGGTGCTCGACAAGTGGCGGGCCTTCGGTTGGTCGGCGGTGGAAGTGAACGGCAACGCGATGCAGGAGCTCGTCGACGCCTTCGACGCGCTGCGCAAAGAGCCGGGTCCACGGGCCGTCGTCTTGCGGACCACGCCGGGGTCCGGGGTGCCGACGATCGAGCGAAGGGATCGCGCGCACTTCGTTCGCGTCAACGACGACGAATGGAGCCGCCTGATGGAGGAGCTCGAGGACCGTGGCTGACGTGCCGAGCCGGACCGGTGGCATGGGTGAGGTCGCGGACGTCGCAGGGCCATACGAGGTTGCGCCCTTCGGTGAAGCCCTGAGGCAGCTGGCCCGCGAACGATCCGACATCGTCGGTGTGACGGCGGACATGGGCCGCTACAGCGACATCGGCCCGTTCAAGGACGAGTTCCCGGAGCGGTTCTTCAACGCCGGAATGGCCGAGCAGAGCGCGATCATGATCGCGGCCGGGCTGGCGAAGGTCGGCAAGGTCGCATTTGCAGCGACGTACGCCGCCTTCCTCACCCGACGCGCGCTGGACTTCATGGCCATCGCCTGCGCGCACAGCATGGCGGACGTCAAGGTCATGGGCGGCTCACCTGGCCTGGTCAACCCCTATGGCGGCACCCACCAGGCCATCGAGGATCTCGCGGTGATGTGCTCCATCCCGGACGTGACGGTGATCGACCCCTGCGATGCGGTCGAGCTCCGGCAGGTCGTGCGAGCCGCAGCGGAGACGCCGGGCACCTTTTACATCAGGAACCTCCGCGGCAAGGTCCCCGTCGTCCTCGACGAGTCCTCGTATCGCTTCGAGATCGGCAAGGCGAAGCAGCTTCGTTCCGGCACCGATGTCGGCATCATCAGCACCGGCTTCATGACGGCGCGGGCGATGCAGGCCGCGGAGCGAGCCGCGGACGCCGGTGTCAGCTGTGCCGTGCTGCACGTGCCGACGTTGAAGCCCTTCGATGATGACGCAGTCGCCGAGTTCGCGGCCGACGTCGGCCGCCTCGTCACCGTCGAGAACCACCTGCGCTCGCGCGGGCTGGGCTCCTCCGTCATCGAGTCCCTCTACAGCCGCGGCCAGGTGGTCCCGCTGATCCGGATCGGCCTCGGGGACCGCTTTCACGTCTGCGGTTCACAGGCCTACCTCGAACAGCTCTACGGCCTCGACCTCGACGCCATCACCACCGCAGTCGTCAAGGGGCAATGGGACTTTTGACGAGCCCCACGATGCCGGGCCTTCGCGTCTTCGGCGCACCGCTGCGCTATGTCCAGGGCCCGGGGGCACTCGACAGTCTCGGTGAGATCGTGCGAACCCGACACGAGCGCGCGGTCGTGCTCATCGACGCGCTCCTCGTGGATGCTCTCGCCGGGCGCGTCACGGCGTCCCTCGCCGGCGCCGGTGTCGCTGCCTCGGTCCTCGCGGCCAGCGGTGAGGTCACGCAGGCCAGGATCGACGCCGAAGCCGAGGTCGCCCGGGCCTTCAACCCGACGGTCATCGTCGCGATCGGTGGCGGCAAGACCCTCGACACGGGGAAGGGGATCGCACGCAGCCTCGGCGCTCGCATGATCACGGTGCCGACGATCGCCTCCAACGACGGGCCGACCTCGCGCGTCATTGCGCTGTACGACGAGGCGCATCGCCTCGTGGACACGCCGCGGATGGACGAGAACCCGGAGGCAGTCGTCGTCGACACGCAGCTGATCAGCGAGGCGCCGACCCACTTCTTGGTGGCCGGGATCGGTGACGCGGCGGCCAAGCGGTTCGAGGCCGCTGCCTGCGCCCGCGGCACCGGCATGACGTCCAACGGCACCCGGCCGCTGGAGCTCGCGAGCGTCATCGCGGACGAGTGCTATCGGCTGCTCGTTCAGGATGCGCGGGAGGCGCTGGTCAGCGCCGAGCGGAACGAGGTCTCACCGGCGCTCGAGCGTGTCATCGAGGCGGTGATCCTGATGTCGGGTCTGGCCTTCGAGAACGGTGGCTTGTCCCTCGCCCATTCGATGACGCGCGGCCTGCTGGAGCTCTCCGACGTGAAGAGCCGCTTGCACGGCTACCACGTGGCCTATGGCCTCCTGGTGCAGTTGATGCACGAAGGCGACGTCGAGTCGTTTCGCTCGACCCGCGCGTTCTTCCAGGCCACCGGCCTGCCGGTGGCCCTGCGCGACATGGGTCAGCCGTTGTCCGCAGCGTCGGCCGATGTCGTGGTGCAGGCAACGCTTGGGGCGCCACACCTGGCCAACTGCGTCCCGGTGCCAACCGCGATCTCCCTTGCTGCGGCCATGAACAGCGTCGAGCTCGGCGACGTGACTGACGTTGCACTCAACACCCGGAGGGAGCCGCGCGGATAGCCTTCCGCCATGACGCGATGGGTGGAGTCGGTCGAGCGGATCATCCCGGCACCGCCTGAACGCATCTTCCAGCTCATCGCCGACCCGCGCCGCCACAAGGACATCGATGGGTCCGG
>JAVEEH010000349.1 GCA_030840545.1 Frankiaceae bacterium
CGGGCCTCGTCGGCGTCGGCCAACGAGCAGCCGGACAGCACCGCGATGATCTCGAGCACCTGCTCGTGGAAGACGACGACACCGCAGGTCTGCTCGAGCGCGTCGTGCAGGTCGGGATGGAGATAGACCGGCGCCTTCCAGCCCTGCCGTGCTTCGAGGAACGGCCGGACCATGTCGCTCTTCACCGGCCCGGGCCGGAACAGCGAGATGTCGGTGATGAGGTCGGCGAACGTCTCGGGCGCGAACTTGCCGACAAGCTCACGTTGACCGGGCGACTCGATCTGGAACATGCCGAGCGTGCGGGTCGACTGGATCAACGCGAACGTCTCGGGGTCATCACGTGGTGCGGTGTCGATGTCGACGTCGACACCATCGACCCGGCGTACCTCGTCGATGGCGTGCGCCATCGCGGACTGCATCCGGATGCCGAGGACGTCGAGCTTGAGCAGGCCGAGCGTCTCGACGTCGTCCTTGTCGAACTGGCTCATCGGGAAGCCGAGCCAGCTCGCCTCGACCGGGGTGCGGTCGAGCAGCGTGAGGTCGGAGAGCAGCACCCCGCACGGATGCAACGCGACGTGACGCGGCAACCCGTCGAGTCGCTCAGCGAGGGAGAACAGCAGATCGAGCTGACGGCCGCGGGACAGGCTGCTCGCCCGCAGCTCGGGCAGGTCGTGCAGCGCCGCCTTGATCTGGCTCGCGCGGATGTGCGGGAAGGCCTTGGCGACCGCGTCGATCTCGTCGGGTGGCAACCCGAGCGCGGCACCGGTGTCGCGGATCGCATGCCGGGCGCGGTAGGTGTCCATCATCGACACGCATGCACACCGCTCGGCGCCATAGCGGTCGAAGATCCGCTCGTAGACGTCCATGCGCCGGGCCGACTCGACGTCGAGGTCGACGTCGGGCAGCGCCTTGCGCAACGGCGAGAGGAACCGCTCCATGAGCAATCGGTGCTCGAGCGGGTCGACGTCGGACACACCGAGCAGGTAGTTGACGAGGCTGCCGGCACCCGACCCGCGCGCGGCACACCGCACGCCCATCTCCTTGATGAGTGCTACGACGTCGGCGATGGTGAGGAAGTAGGTCGGATAACCCAGCTGCGCGATGACAGCGAGCTCGTCGTCGAGTCGCTTGGACACCTGCGACGTCAGCGTCATGCCACGACGACCGAGCCCCGCGTCACACCGCGCCCGCAGCACCGCATCGGCGTCACCGCCGGTCTCGGTGCTCCATCCCTTGCGCGCGTCCCGCGCGACGATCTCAGGGAAGTGCACCTCGCCGATGCCGAGGTCGGCGCGCGGGTCGAGCACGCACCGGTCGGCCAGTCTCCGCGTCGATGCGAGCAAGCGCTGCCCCGTCTGCTCATCCAGGCCCGCGGCCCTCGCCACCTCTGTCGCGACGTCCTGCATCTCCTTGCCGCTCTTGAGGTAGGCCTCGGCGTTGACCCGGTCGATGTGGCGGGGGTCGAGGGCGACAAGACGGCGGGCGGCGTCGAGCACGTCGAGCGTCGGGCCGTCACCGCGGTCGGCACCACGTGCGGCGTTGGTGAGCACGACCGGCACGCCGATGTCGGTCGCCCAGGCGAACAGCCGGCCGGCTCGACCCGCGTCACCCGGCCCGCGATGGTCGACGATCTCGACGGCGACGTCATGGCGCTCTCCCCCACTGTCGCGGATCACGCGCTGCCACCGGTCGAGAAACGCACGAGCGAGGTCGGGCCGGCGCGCGGCGAGCGCACGGCCGACCTCGGAGTCCGGACCGAGGAGCAGGACGAGACCAGCGGCGTGCGCAGCGACGAGATCGAGCGACGTGACCGGCTGCCCGCGCTCGCCGGCCAGATGCGTCGCGCTGACGAGCCGGCACACCGACGCCCAGCCTGCGCCGTCCTTGGCCAGCACCGTCACTCTGGGCAGCTTGTGATCGACGAACGCCCCACCCCGCGCCGGCGTCCTGCTCTTTGCGGGCAGCTCTCCCACCGCCAGGTTCACACCCAGGACCGGGCGGATGCCGGCGGCCATGCAGGCGGTGACGAACTTGACCATGCCGTAGACGCCGTCACGATCGGTCAGCGCGAGGGTGTCCATGCCGTGGTCTGCGGCCCGTTGGACGAGGGCGACGGGCGGGGCAGCACCGTGGCGCAGCGAGTAGCCGGAAGCAACGTGGAGGTGGACGAACGGGTCGGGCATCGGGAGGGCGCGTCACCCGGCTCGGTCGAGTGCGGAGTGCGGCAGCAAACCAAGCGTCGTCTCGACCAACGCCAGGAAGATGTGGGAGTCCCGGAGCAGGTCGTCGGCCTCGCGCGGCGTGACCGCGGTGCGCAGGCCGGCGAGGGCCGCCGCGCGTTTGTCCGCGCCGGCCGCGAAATAGGCCGCCCACTCGGCCAGCTCCGGTGCGACGCCACTGAGCAGCACCCAGGCGCTGGTGGGCCGGCGGCTGCGGGCATCGTCGGGCCGGGCCCGCGCGGCCAGCACCGCGGCGGCCGCCCGTAACGCGGCGAGATGTGCGGTCGCATAACGCTCGCCCGGACTGTCGGCGTGCTCGGCTTCACGCAACGCACTGCGTGAGGTGGCAAGCAGCCGCAGCGCCGTCGGCGCCGTCCGCCGGTCGTGGGTGACGATGGGCATGGTGCGTCCTCCTCGTCAGTCGAGGACCGCGGTGAGGGTCCAGGCTCCGGTGGACCAGGCGAAGCACAGCTCGACCACCGCGACCGAGCTGCGGCCGGCCGCAGTGGCCTCGACCCGCCACATCTCGCGTTCGTCATCAGCCACACCGGCGGTCCGGTCCGCGCCCTCCCCGGTCGCGCCGTCCCACCACGCGCCCGTCTCCCACCAGTGGGCGAGGACGGCGCGGACGGCGTAACGGCGCCCGCGTCGCATGAACGCGACCGGGACGTCGTCATGGCGCTCGACGCCGATCAGCTCGTCGTAGCGCCGGGCGAGGAAGGCAGGCATGGAGAGCTCCCCTCGGTCGGGCAGCCGGGGGAAGGCGAGCTGCGTGGGCACCGGACCGGGCGCTGCACGCCGCTTCCCCACGTCGGAAGCGCCAGGTCCGGTGCGTTATCGAACATACGTTCGATCGACGGATCCGTCAAGAGCAGGCCGGCAGCCGTCCCGGTTGCCAGCGGGAAATCAGGGCAAATGACTGAATATGCTGCAGTTCCCTGCGCGTCAGTGCGTGGGCACCAGGGATCGTCTCGAAGGGAATCATCGCGTGCGCCGAACTCTTCGCGTCGCTGCCACGTCAGCGATCGCCGTGCTGGCCGCCGTTCCACTCGCGCTCTCCGCCGGCGCCACTGCCTCCGCCGACCCGGCTTCGGCGGGCCGGATCCCGTCGGTGCCTGCCGGCGCCGGCACTCTCACCAAGCACGCACCCGAGATCTTCTGGGCGAAGGGTCACGAGCCGGCCGGGGAGTCCAGGACGGCCGCGGCCGCAGCGAGCAACAACCTCCTCTACGGCGGCGGCACCGGCGCCGGCGTCGTGTCGAGCCAGCCCGCCGTCTACCTCGTCTACTGGGGTTCGCAGTGGTCGGCGAACGACCCGCTCGCCAACTACCTCACCTCGTTCATGAACGGTCTCTACGGCACCGGCGACGACTGGACCACGGTCAGCCAGCAGTACTGCGAGGGCATCACCACCGGCAGCTCGACCTGCCCGACCTCGGCGACGCACGTGGGTGTGCCGTCCGGCGCTCTGGTCAAGGGCGTCTGGTTCGACAACGCCACACCGGCCGTGCCCGCCGACACGCTCGTCAACCCGACGACCTCGCGGGTCGGCGACCAGCTCGCCGCCGAGGCGGTGCGCGCCGCTGCGCACTTCGGCAACACGACGGCGGCGTCCAACACGCAGGCGCACTACGTCATCGCGCTCCCGTCCCACTTCTTCACCGCCGGCTTCGGCGCCTACTACTGCGCCTACCACTCGTCGGTGTCGTCGAACTACGGCAGCATCGCCTACACCAACCTGCCTTACATGACCGACTTCGGCATCTCCTGCGGTCAGAACTCGGTCAACTCCGGTGCGGCCGGCACCTACGACGGTGTGAGCATCGTCGAGGGGCACGAGTACATGGAGACAGTGACCGACATGCGGCCCTCCACCGGCTGGACCGACTCCGGCGGCCAGGAGAACGGCGACAAGTGCGCGTGGATCTCCAGCGGCCAGGGGGCGATGGCCGACCTCACCCTGTCCACCGGAAGCTTCGCCGTCCAGTCCACGTGGAGCAACGGCTTCAACAACGGCAGCGGCGGGTGCGTCCTGCACAACTCAGCTCCCTGACGCGTTCACACCGTCGTCAGTCGCCGTAACGAGCGGTTCGCGAGGATGGCCGCGCACACCACTGCGCTGGCCACCGTCGCGGCCAGGCCGAGCCGCCCGACGCCGACGACATCGGCGAGCGGACCCATGACGACATAGCCGAGCGGCATCAGGGTCAGCGACCCGAAGTAGTCGAAGGAGCTGACCCGGGCCTGCGCCGCCGCCGGGATGTGCTGCTGCAACGAGGTCTCCCAGACCGTGAACGTGAGCGCCACCATCACCCCGGTCACCGCCTCCAACGCCGCGACCACAGCCGTCGGCCATGTCGTCGTGACGATCGCCGACTGCGACGACGCGACCAGCAGACACAGCGCGATGACCAGACCAGGCCGCAGCGGCTTCCACCGCAACGCGACCACCGAGCCGACGACGGCGCCGACACCGAATCCCGCGCTGATGACACCCCACGAGGCTGCTCCGCCGCGAGAGGCCTCGGCGACGATCGGCCCGAGCACGAACAGCGCCGGCAGCACCAGCGCGTGGTAGGCGCTGAAGCCGAGGATCGTCGACCACACCCAGCCCCGCGAGCGCACCTCGCGCCAGCCGGCGCGCGCCTCGGCGCCGAAGGACTCGCGGGCCGCGGGCGCGACCGGTCGCGGGACGGCCAGCCTCGCGAGCGTCAGCGCACTGACGACGAACGTGCCTGCGTCGAAGGCCAACGCACCACCGGCACCGGTCGTCGCGACGAGGAGTCCGGCGACGGCCGGGCCGAGCACCATCGAGACGTTGGACGACAGCCCGAGCAACGCGTTGGCCGGCTGCAGCTCATGGGCGTCGAGCAGCTCGGGCAGCAACGCGAGCATCGCCGGTCGGAAGAACGCGTCGGCCGCGCCGTAGACGACCTGCACGACGACCAGCAGGGCGACGGATGCATGACCGGTGAGCAGGAACGCCGCGGCGACGCCCTGTACGACGGCTCGCAGCAGGTCGCTCGCCAGCATCGTCGCTCGCCGGGACAGCCGGTCGGCCCACACACCACCGACGAGGATGAAGACGGCGATCGACAGCGCCCCGGCACCGAGGACGAGCCCGACGTCGGCGGCGCCGGCGCCCTTGATGCTCAGCACCGCGAACGGCATCGCCACCAGCACGAGCCGGTCACCGAAGACGGACGCTGCCTGCCCGCCGAACAACAGCCGGAACCCGGTCGACGCCAACGGGCCACGGGAAGGACCACCTGGGGTGAGCGGTTGCGGGTCGAGCTCCGGGGTGGCCGATGTCGGGAGCTCGGCCACCCACCGACGCTAGCCCCCCGGTGCGGCTCAGCCCCGCCGAACCAACATTCCGATCCAGCGCAGCCAGGGCGGCCAGAGCTGAAGCCACTGCCAGTCGCTGATCGGCACGGCGTAGGCGGTCGCGTCGTCAGCGTCGAGCGCATCGACGTGGATGCCCGTGCGCACGACGAATCTGCGCAGGTGACCGAGCAGCTCATCACTGCGGTTGACCTCGGTCGGGCGGAGCATGACCGCCCCGTCCTGCACCGAGGCTGCGACGATGATCCCTGCGTCGGTGAAGAACTCGAACTCGTTGTCCTCGATCGAGTAGACGTGCATCCGGCGCGCCGCCTCGTCGAAGGAGAAGAACGCGCGCACGTCACCGTTGTCCCGGTCCACGGCGAAGACGAGTGCATCGTCGTCCCCGCCGGCCCACAGCCGCTCGTCGCTGAGGACGTCGAGACGGCGCATCGCCATCAGCGCGCCGGCGGCGAGGAGGGCGTAGGCCGACGCGAAGCCGGCCGAGGCGATCAGTCGCGACCACTGCACCGACGAGCGCGCGAAAACGATGCCGTAGCCCACGCCCTGAGCGACAGCGGACAGGGCCGTCAGCGCGAGGATCCAGCTGACCACCGTGCGCGCTGTTTCGCCGGCCGGGTCGCCCAGCCTGGTCCGCCAGCAGAGCAAGGCGACGGCGGCGAGTGCCAGCAGTGCGCCGGTGCCGTCGCCGGCATTGCCCAACGTCAGCAGGATGTCGCCGACGCGATACGTCGAGTCCGGGAACGGGCCGCCTAGATCTGAAGACTTTGCGGCGTCCACGATGCCCGCGACGATCGCGACGACGAGCCGCAGCGCCGCAGCCACGACGACGGCGGTGGCCAGCCCGCGCACGACGCGGGCCTCGCGCAATCCTTCCGCCGGGCTCGTCACGCGGGGAACCCTACGGCCA
>JAVEEH010000346.1 GCA_030840545.1 Frankiaceae bacterium
GTCGGCCTCGAAGCCGACCTGGACGAAGCGATGTCCGGCGGCAAGTCACCGCTCGACATCATCAACGACCATCTGCTCGAGGGCATGAAGGTCGTCGGCGAGCTCTTCGGCTCCGGCCAGATGCAGCTGCCGTTCGTGTTGCAGTCGGCCGAGGTGATGAAAACCGCTGTCGGTTATCTCGAGCCGCACATGGAACGCACCGATGAGGACGGCAAGGGCACGATCGTGCTCGCGACCGTGAAGGGCGACGTCCACGACATCGGCAAGAACCTCGTCGACATCATCCTGTCCAACAACGGCTACACCGTCGTCAACCTCGGCATCAAGCAACCGATCTCGGCGATCCTCGACGCCGCAGCGGACAGCCGGGCCGACGCGATCGGCATGAGCGGCCTGCTCGTGAAGAGCACGGTCATCATGAAAGAGAACCTCGAGGAGATGAGCACGCGAGGCGTCGCCGAACGCTGGCCCGTCTTCCTCGGCGGAGCAGCGCTGACCCGGGCCTATGTCGAGGTCGACCTCGCCGACCAGTTCGCCGGGCAGGTGCGTTACGCCAAGGACGCCTTCGAGGGGCTCCGGCTGATGGACGCCGTGATGGCTGTGAAACGTGGCGAGCCGGGCGCGGCACTGCCCGAACTGCGACAGCGGCGGGTGGTCGCCAAACCACGGCCCGACGAGGTGCCGGCCGACCAGCTGCCCGCCCGCTCCGACGTGGCGACCGACAACCCGGTGCCGACGCCGCCGTTCTGGGGTGACCGGGTCGTCAAGGGGATCGGGCTCGCCGACTACGCCGGCATGCTCGACGAGCGTGCCACCTTCCTCGGCCAGTGGGGGCTGCGCCCGTCGCGAGGGGCGGGTGGGCCTGGAGGAGACAGTGGCCTGTCCTACGAAGACCTCGTCGAGACCGAGGGCCGCCCGCGGCTGCGGATGTGGCTCGAACGCATGCAGGCCGAACAGATGCTGGAGGCGGCAGTCGTCTATGGCTACTTCCCGTGCGTGAGCAAGGGCGACGACCTCATCGTCCTGCACGACGACGGCTCCGAGCGGCTTCGGTTCACCTTCCCCCGCCAGCGACGTCCGCGCTATCTGTGTCTTGCCGACTTCTTCCGCCCGGAGGAGTCCGGCGAGGTCGACGTCGTCGGGTTCCAGCTGGTCACTGTTGGCTCGCGGGTGAGCGAGGTCACCGCCGAGCTGTTCGCCAAGGACGCCTACCGCGACTACCTCGAGCTGCACGGTTTGTCGGTGCAGCTGACCGAGGCACTCGCCGAGCTGTGGCATGCCCGGGTCCGCGAGGAGCTGGGCTTTGCCGGCGAGGACACCAACGATCTTGCCGAGGTGCTCGCGCACCAGGGCTACCGCGGGTCCCGTTACTCGTTCGGCTATCCCGCCTGCCCCGACCTCGAGGACCGGGCCAAGGTCGTCGAGCTGCTGCATCCCGAGCGCATCGGCGTGACGCTGTCCGAGGAGTTCCAGCTGCACCCCGAGCAGGCAACGGACGCGATCGTCGTCCACCACCCCGAGGCCAAGTACTTCAACGCGCGGTGAGGGCGGCCGCGGTCCTGTTCGACATGGACGGCATCCTGGTCGACTCCGAACCGGTCTGGTACGACGTCGAGGCGGCGCTGGTCGAGCGGCTCGGCGGCGTGTGGGGCAAGCAGCATCAGGCGCAGTGCATAGGTGGCACTGTCGACGCCACCTGCCGCTACATCATCGAGCTCACCGGGTCGAACCGGACGCCGGACGAGATCCGCGCGGAGCTGCTGACGGCGATGGCGCAGCACTTCACCGAGTCGCTGGTGATCCACGACGGCGCTCTTGACCTCGTCGACGCAGTACGCGCCCGCGGCGCCGGCACCGCGCTCGTGACGTCGTCGTACCGCGCGCTCGTCGAGCCCGCGCTCGGGTGGCTGGGACGTGACCGGTTCGACGTCACCGTGACCGGCGACGAAGTCACCCGCGGCAAGCCGGATCCCGAGCCTTATCGCAGCGCGTGCGAGGCGCTCGGTGTCGCGCCGGCCCGGACGGTCGTCCTCGAGGACGCGCTGAGCGGCGTCAGGTCGGCGGAGGCCGCCGGCTGCTGCGTCGTCGCCGTGCCGTCGGTCGCGCCGATCCCGGCGACGCCACGTCGTCGGGTCGTAGGCTCGGTGCGCGAGATCGATCCGGACTGGCTGCTCGACCTGCCGTCGTCACTCGCTGGCGATGGCCCGGAGCACGTCGAGCCTTGACGCACGGCGCGCGGGCCACCATGCGGCGGTGACCCCGGCCAGGACACCGATCACCAGATAGCCGGCTAGCTGCGCGACCGGGATCGACGTCGTGTCGATGCCCTGCGAATGCAGCGCCTGCACGAGCGCGACACCGTAACCGAGTCCGAGCGCGACCCCGAGCAGTGCGCCGAACACGGCGATGACGACCGCTTCCAGCCGCACCATCCGCCGCACCTGCCGGGTGGCCATGCCGACCGCGCGCAGCAGTCCGATCTCACGGGTGCGTTCGAAGACGGACAGCGCAAGCGTGTTGACGATCCCCAGCCAGGCGATGACCAGGGACAGCAGGAGGAGAGCCAGCACGAAGATCAACACCTGGTTGACCTGGCGTTTCTGGTCCTGCTTGAACTCCGTCTGGTCGCGCAGGGTCACCGCCGGTGTCGCCTTCAGCACCCGCGCCAGCCCGGCGCGCACCTCACCCAGGTTTGCGCCGGCGGCTGCTTTGACGGCCACGACAACGTCGAGGCGGTTGCGGAAGTTGGCGTTGTAGGTCGGCAGGCCGAGCAGGAAGTCCCCGGCGATCGGGTTCTTGGCGAAGATCCCGCTGACGACGAGGGTCTGCGCGCGGGTCAGAGCGAAGGTGACGGCGATGCGGCTGCCGACCTTCCAGTGATTGTCGGCGGCCGTCTGCTCTCCGACGAGGACCTCGTTGGTCCCGAGGCTGTCGACGCTGCCGCTTTTGACAGTCAGGCGCAGGGTGTCGGCGACCGTGTCAGGAGTGACACCTTGTACCTGCTTGATCTTGCCGGCGACCTTCATCGAACCCACCCGGAACGACGTCACCGCTGCGACTCCGGGCACCGTGGACACCGACGAGGCCACGCTGTCCGAGACCGGCGCGAAGTTCTTGGCCGTGATGATGAAGTCGGCACCGACACTGGAGTCGATGGCGGCGTTGGCCGAGGTGCTGATGGACGCGGCCATCACCGACATCGTCGTGGTCAGCGCAACCCCGATCATCAGCGCCGATGCCGTTGCGGCGGTGCGCCGAGGGTTGCGCAGCGCGTTTTCGCGGGCCAGCCGTCCCGGCGTGCCCCAGAACCGCGGCAGCAGCCGGCCCACGCCACCGACGATCGGCCGGCTGAGCAACGGGCTGAGTGCGGTGACCGCGCGGAACATCGCCAGTGCTCCGAGCCCGATCCGCAGCGCGTTGCCGTCCCGCACTCCGGTGGCCAGCAGCACCGCACCGACGATGAGCAGCGCGATGCCGATCCGGTTGCGGCGCCGCAACGATGCCGTGGGGAGCACGAAGTCGTCGCGCATCGCGGCCACCGGTGGCACCCGAGATGCTCGGAACGCCGGCACGACCGACGCTGTCACCGTGACGACGACGCCGACCAGCATGGCCACGATCACGGTCCGCAGCCGGACCTGCAGGGCAACCGTCTCCAGGCCCCCGCCGAAGGAGGAGATCAGGGCGCGCAGCCCGTCCGCGACGAGCAGGCCGAGACCCAGGCCAAGTGCGCCCGCCACCACGCCGACGACGCCGGCCTCCAAGACGACGCCGGACAGCACCTGTCGCCGGCTCGCACCCAGTGCGCGCAGCAGGGCGAGCTCGCGGGTGCGTTGCGCCACGAGCACGGTGAACGTGTTGAAGATGATGAAGACGGCCACGAAGACCGAGATGAACGCGAAGACCAGCAGCAGCACGTTGAAGAACTTGAACTGCGTCTTGACGGAGTCGGACTGGTCGGCGACGTAGGCCTTCTCGGTCATGACCTGCAGCGGCTCGCCGGTGAGCGCCGCGGCCACCCGGGCCTCGAGCGCCTCCTGCGTGATGCCCGGCCGGC
>JAVEEH010000347.1 GCA_030840545.1 Frankiaceae bacterium
GTCGAGAACCGCGTCTATGCCCGGACGTTGTCCGAGGCCGTCACCGAGGGCAAGGAGACGCTCGCCGAGGCGGGCGCCGACCTCGGCGACGTGCTGATCGGCCGACTGGTCGAGCACCGCGTCCGCGAGGTGCGGGTGCGCAGCGTGCTCACCTGCGACTCGAAGGTCGGCATCTGCGCGCTCTGCTACGGCCGTTCGCTGGCCACCGGCAAGCTCGTCGACGTCGGCGAGGCGGTCGGCATCATCGCTGCCCAGTCGATCGGCGAGCCGGGCACGCAGCTGACGATGCGGACGTTCCACACCGGTGGTGTCGCGGGTGAGGACATCACCCACGGTCTGCCGCGTGTGGTCGAGCTGTTCGAGGCGCGTCAGCCCAAGGGCCGGGCGCCGATCAGCGAGGTTGCCGGTCGGGTCACGGTCGAGGAGACCGACAAGACCGCGAAGCTCGTCGTCACCCCCGACGACGGCTCCGAGCCGGTCGAGTACCCGGTGCCGAAGCGCATGCTGTCGTGGCGCTGGTACGACGCGGAGGCCGAGCGTTCACGCGGCCAGTGGCGTGTCGAGGAGGGTCAGCACGTCGAGGTCGGCGAGCAGCTTCACGCCGGCGCGGTCGACCCGCACGAGGTGCTGCGCATCCTCGGCCCGCGCGCCGTCCAGCTGCACCTCGTCAAGGAGGTGCAGGACGTCTACCGGTCGCAGGGCGTGACGATCCACGACAAGCACATCGAGATCATCATCCGCCAGATGCTCAAGCGGGTGAACATCCTCGAGTCGGGGGAGACCGAGCTGCTGCCCGGTGAGCTCGCCGAGCGTCCCAAGTTCGAGGAAGAGAACCGTCGGGTCGTCGCCGAAGGCGGCACCCCGGCAGCGGCGCGGCCGGTGCTGATGGGCATCACCAAGGCGTCGCTGGCGACGGAGTCCTGGCTGTCGGCCGCTTCGTTCCAGGAGACGACCCGCGTCCTCACCGACGCGGCGATCCACGCCCGGAGTGACTCGTTGCTGGGCCTGAAGGAGAACGTCATCATCGGCAAGCTCATCCCGGCGGGCACCGGCATCAGCCGCTACCGCAACGTTCGGGTCGAGCCCACCGAGGAGGCGAAGGCCGCGGTCTACTCGATGACCGGCTACGAGGACGGGGACTACACCTTCGGGCAGGGCAGTGGCGAGGCCGTCCGGCTGGACGACTACGGCTACAACCAGCCAGGAGGCTACGACTACAACAGGGACTACAGGTAGTCGTCCGACCAAAGCGATGCATGATGGCGGCGGTCACCCTTAGGGGTGGCCGCCGCCATCTGCGAGCGGGGGAGTTCGTGCACGGAAGGCTTCGGCGCTTCGTCGTCGCGAGTGTGGTGAGCGTTGGCGTGCTCGGCGCGGTCGGGCTGTTGCCGGCCCCGACGAGTCGCGTTGCCGTGCGGCCGGTCGCCGGCACCGTCAAGACACTCACCATCGCGGCCATCGGCGACACCATCCTCGGCAACACGCCCAACCTGCCGTCTGATCCGCGGCACTACTTCTCCGGCATCGGCCGGCAGCTGCGCAACGGCACCCAGCTGGTGTTCGCCAACCTCGAGGGCACGCTGACCACGCAGTCGCACAGCAAGTGCGGGCCCTCGTCGTCGAACTGCTTCGCGTTCCGCAACCCGCCGAGCTTCGCCAACGCGTTCGCGGCCGCAGGGTTCACCGTCTTGAACGATGCCAACAACCACTCCCACGACTTCGGCCAAGCGGGCCTCGACCAGACCGTCAGCTCGATCCACGCGGCAGGGATGGCTCAGACCGGACTGCCTCACCAGGTCACCTACGTCAAGGCCGCGGGGCTGCGGGTGGCGGTGCTCGGCTTCGCGCCCTACGGCGACACCGCCAACATGCTCGACCTCTCGACAGCGGCCGACATGATCCGGCGGGCGCACCGCCACGCCGACGTCGTCATGGTCTACATGCACGCCGGGGCGGAGGGCAGCAACGCCGACCACGTCACCGGCCAGGAGGAGTACTACCTGGGCGAGGACCGTGGCAACGCGCAGCGGTTCGCGCACCTCGCGATCCGGTCCGGCGCCTCGCTGGTGATCGGCAGCGGGCCGCACGTGTTGCGCGGGATGGAGTTCTACCGCCGCCACCTGATCGCCTACAGCCTCGCCAACTCCGCCAACTACCACAACTTCTCGAACTCAGGCGTCCTCGCCGACTCCGCCGTCCTGCGCGTGACGCTCGCGCCGTCGGGCGCGTTCCGGACCGGTCAGCTGATCAGCGTGCGGCTCGCCGACGCGGGCCGGCCCACGCTCGGTGGCGACTCCATCTCGTTCGTCCGCCGGCTGTCCAAGGACGACTTCGGCACCCACGCCGCGCGGCTGTCGCGCCACGGTGTCATCCGTCGACCCGCCTGACGCAGCGCTCGAGCTCGGCGTAGGCGGCGGTGAGCGCCGGCTGCTGGTAGTGCGCGTTGAGCCCGCTCGGGTTGGGCAGCACCCACACGCCGACGCCCTCGAACAGCTCCGACTGTGGCCCGACCACGGCCCGGCGCCGGTCGAAGGCCACCCGGTAGGCCGAGACGCCGAGGAAGGCGACGTACGTCGGACGCGCCTGCCGGAGGAGGCCGGCGACGGCCGCGAGGCCGGCCCTCATCTCGTCATCGTGCAGCTCGTCGGCCCGGGCGGTCGCGCGGGCGACAAGGTTGGTGATCCCGAGCCCGGCGGCGGCGATCGCGGCGGTGTCGTCCGGCGCCAGCAGCCGGTCGGTGAACCCGGCTTCGAACAGCGTCCGCCACAGCCGGTTCCCGGGCCGGGCGAAGTGCCGGCCGGACCAGCCGGAGTAGAGCGACGGGTTGATCCCGACCAGGAGGATCCGCATGCCGGGCCCGACGAGGTCGGGGATGACTGCGCCGTAGGCTGCCTGCAGGTCCGCAGCGGTCGGGCGAGCCGTCCGGTCCGAGCGTGGGGGTGGCATAGCCGCCCCAGTTTCCGACACGTCGGGAATCAGGAGCTTCGCGGCCTGGTTTTGACCGGTGGACGCGGACCCGGCTAAGGTGTCCGCTTGTGCCTGGAGGCGATCCAGGCATCCCGGCGCGTCCGTGACCGACCTGCCCGCCTCATCAGGCGCAGGGTCGGGCTGGGCGCCGGCCACCACCTCCTATCTCGGCGGGAAATCCGCCCGGGGCGGAGCGCGGGCTGGGCGACACGCCCGACCGCGTGGGTGGGCGACACTGGGTGAAAAGGCGCAACTGAACAGCGGATGTCACGACAGGCTTCACAGACGACAGGAGTACGGCGAGTGCCCACGATCTCTCAGCTGGTCCGCAAGGGTCGGCAGGACAAGATCGGCAAGACCAAGACGCCGGCGCTGAAAGGCAGCCCGCAGCGTCGTGGTGTCTGCACGCGCGTCTACACGACGACGCCGAAGAAGCCGAACTCCGCGCTCCGCAAGGTCGCCCGCGTGCGCCTGACGACCGGTGTCGAGGTGACCGCCTACATCCCCGGCGTCGGCCACAACCTCCAGGAGCACTCGATCGTGCTCGTCCGCGGCGGCCGGGTGAAGGACCTCCCCGGGGTCCGTTACAAGATCATCCGCGGCTCGCTCGACACCCAGGGTGTCCGCGGCCGCAAGCAGGCGCGCAGCCGCTACGGCGCGAAGAAGGAGAAGGGCTAATGCCTCGCAAAGGTCCTGCTCCCAAGCACCCGGTCATCATCGACCCGGTGTTCGGCTCGCCCGTCGTCACATCGCTGGTCAACAAGGTGCTCCTGCGCGGCAAGCGCTCGCTCGCGCAGAAGATCGTCTACGAAGCGCTCGAGGGCTGTCGCCAGAAGACCGGCACCGACCCCGTCGTGACGCTCAAGCGTGCGCTCGACAACGTCAAGCCGGCGATCGAGGTCAAGAGCCGCCGCGTCGGTGGCGCCACCTACCAGGTGCCGGTCGAGGTCAAGCCCGGCCGCAGCACCACCCTCGCGCTGCGCTGGCTGGTCAGCTACAGCCGGCAGCGGCGTGAGAAGACCATGACCGAGCGGCTCATGAACGAGCTCCTCGACGCGAGCAACGGCCTCGGCGCCAGCGTCAAGCGGCGCGAGGACACCCACAAGATGGCGGAGTCCAACAAGGCCTTCGCCCACTACCGCTGGTGATTTGACGACTGTGACTACTGACGTACAGGTGGCTCTCGCCAAGGTCCGCAACATCGGGATCATGGCGCACATCGACGCGGGCAAAACCACGACGACCGAGCGGATCCTCTATTACACGGGGGTCAACTACAAGATCGGTGAGGTCCACGACGGGGCCGCCACGATGGACTGGATGCCGCAGGAGCAGGAGCGTGGCATCACGATCACCTCCGCCGCCACGAAGTGCGAGTGGAACGGTCACACGATCAACATCATCGACACCCCCGGTCACGTCGACTTCACGGTCGAGGTGGAGCGCTCGCTGCGGGTGCTCGACGGGGCCGTCGCCGTTTTCGACGCGGTCGCCGGCGTCGAGCCGCAGAGTGAGACCGTCTGGCGCCAGGCCGACCGCTACCACGTCCCGCGCATCGGGTTCGTCAACAAGATGGACCGGGTCGGCGCAGAGTTCCACCGCACCGTCGACATGATGATCACCCGGCTCGCCGCGACCCCGCTCGTGCTGCAGCTGCCGTGGGGCGTCGAGAGCGACTTCCGCGGTGTCATCGACCTCGTGCAGAAGAAGGCCCTGCTGTGGCAGGACGACGCGAAGGGCGAGGAGTACGACACCGTCGACATCCCGGCCGACCACCAGGAAGCCGCCCGCGAGTGGCGCGACAAGCTGCTCGAGACGATCGCCGAGAACGACGACGAGGTCATGGAGCTCTACCTCGAGGGCCAGGAGCCCAGCGAGGAGCAGCTCAAGGCCGCGATCCGCCGCGCGACGATCGCCGGCAAGATCAACCCGGTGCTGTGCGGCACGGCGTTCAAGAACAAGGGCGTCCAGCCGCTGCTCGACGCGGTGGTCGACTTCCTGCCGAGTCCGCTCGACGTGCCGGCGATCCAGGGCCACGCGGTCGGCAACGAGGACGAGGTCATCGAGCGCCACGCCGACGAGAGCGAGCCGTTCGCCGCGCTCGCCTTCAAGATCATGAGCGACCCGCACCTCGGCAAGCTCACCTACATCCGCGTCTACTCCGGCAAGATCGAGTCCGGCACCGCGGTCGTCAACTCGACCAAGGGCAAGAAGGAGCGGATCGGCAAGATCTACCAGATGCACGCCAACCACCGCGAGGAGCGGGCGGGCACGGGTGCAGGGCAGATCGTCGCCGTCCAGGGCCTCAAGGACACGACCACCGGCGACACCCTGAGCGACACCGCTCACCCGGTGATCCTCGAGTCGATGAACTTCCCGGCGCCGGTGATCCACGTGGCGATCGAGCCCAAGACCAAGTCCGACCAGGAGAAGCTCGGCGTCGCCATCCAGCGCCTCGCCGAGGAGGACCCGACGTTCCAGGTCCGCACCGACGAGGAGACCGGCCAGACGATCATCGCGGGCATGGGCGAGCTCCACCTCGAGGTGCTGGTCGACCGCATGAAGCGCGAGTTCAAGGTCGAGGCCAACGTCGGCCGTCCGCAGGTGGCCTACCGCGAGACGATCCGCAAGAAGGTCGAGAAGGTCGACTACACCCACAAGAAGCAGACCGGTGGGTCCGGCCAGTTCGCCAAGGTGCAGATCGACCTCGAGCCGACCCACGCCGACGGCGAGGACGGCGGCGGCGGCTACGAGTTCGTCAACAAGGTCACGGGTGGCCGCATCCCGCGGGAGTACATCCCGGCCGTCGACGCGGGCTGCCAGGAAGCCATGGAGTTCGGCGTGCTCGCCGGCTACCCGATGGTCGACATCAAGGTGACGTTGCAGGACGGCGCCTACCACGAGGTCGACTCCTCCGAGCTCGCCTTCAAGATCGCCGGTTCCATGGTGTTCAAACAGGCGGCCCGCCAGGCGGACCCCGTGCTCATGGAGCCGATGATGTCCGTCGAGGTCACGACCCCCGAGGACTTCATGGGCGACGTGATCGGCGACATCAACTCCCGGCGCGGGCAGATGCAGGCCATGGACGAGCGCGCAGGCGCCCGGGTCATCAGGGCTGTCGTGCCCCTGTCGGAGATGTTCGGCTATGTCGGTGACCTCCGGTCACGGACCCAGGGCCGGGCGAGCTACAGCATGCAGTTCGACTCCTACGCCGAGGTCCCCTCGAACGTAGCCAAAGAAATCATCGCGAAGGCGCACGGCGAGTAGATCGTCGTACGGCGTACAGAAAACCGTCCGAGGAGGGACATCAAGTGGCGAAGGCCAAGTTCGTGCGGAACAAGCCGCACGTCAACATCGGCACCATCGGTCACATCGACCATGGCAAGACGACG
>JAVEEH010000001.1 GCA_030840545.1 Frankiaceae bacterium
ACAGGATGCGTCCGCTGGCCGGGGCCGCGAGGTTGTAGGCACGGCCGAGGCGGGTGATGGAGTCGAGCAGGACGACGACGTCGTGCCCCAGCTCGACCAGACGCTTGGCCCGTTCGATCGACAGCTCGGCGACCGTCGTGTGATCGTCGGCCGGCCGGTCGAACGTCGAGGCGATGACCTCACCCTTGACCGACCTCTGCATGTCGGTGACTTCTTCGGGGCGCTCGTCGACGAGCACGACCATGAGGTGCACTTCGGGGTTGTTGGTGGTGATGGCGTTGGCGATCGCCTGCAGGACCATCGTCTTGCCGGCCTTCGGCGGCGAGACGATGAGTCCACGCTGGCCTTTGCCGAGCGGCGCGACGAGGTCGATCACCCGGGTGGTCAGGATGTTGTGCTCGGTCTCGAGCCGCAGCCGGTCCTGCGGATAGAGCGGCGTGAGCTTGTTGAAGTCGGGACGGTTGCGCATCTTCTCGGGCTCGACGCCGTTGACCGTGTCGAGGCGGACCAGCGCGTTGAACTTCTCGCGCCGTTCCCCTTCCCGCGGCTGGCGCACGGCCCCGGTGACCGCATCGCCCTTGCGCAGGCCGTTGCGTCGCACCTGGGCGAGAGAGACGTAGACATCGTTGGAGCTCGGGAGGTAGCCGGCGGTGCGGACGAAGGCGTAGTTGTCGAGGATGTCGACGATGCCGGCAACGGGGACGAGCACGTCGTCCTCGGAGATGACCGGCTCGGCCTCGTTGGGTCCGAACCGCTCACGCTGTCCGCCGCGACCGCGGTTGCGCTCGCGGAAACGACCGCGACGCCGGTTGCCCCTGCTGTCGAACTCGTCGTCGCCACCCGGGCCCGGACCGGCGCCCTGTTGGCCGGCCGGGCGGTCGCCTTGGTTCTGCTGACGCTGGCCGCCCTGACGGTCGCCCTGTTGGCCGGGCTGGCGGTCGCCCTGACCCTGCTGACGCTGGCCGCCCTGGTTGCTGGTGCGATCAGCCTGCTGGGCACCCTGGCGGTCGCCCGAGCCACCGCGGTCGCGGTTCTGCTGGCGTTCGCCGTCGCGCTGACGCGGGCGGTCTTGGCGGGGCATCGTCGAGTCGGCGGTCGCCTGCTCGGCCGGAGCCGTGCTGCCGTTACTGGGCTGACGGGTCGACGTCGCGGTTGCGCCGCTGCCACCGGTCTGCTGCGCCTGGATGGCGGCGATGAGCTCGCCCTTGCGCATCTTGGCGGTGCCGGCTATCCCGAGGTCACCCGCCAGCTGCTGCAGCTCAGGCAGCAGCTTGCCGGCGAGGCCTCCGCCGCCGCGCCGCCGGGTCGCGCCGCCCGTGCTCCCGTTCGAGGAGGCGGGGGCGTCGGCCGTCGCAGTCGCGGCGTTGCCCTCGGAGAGGTTGGTGCTGTCGCTCACTAAGGGTCCTTCCCTGGAGCGGTCCGCCGGCCCGAACGGCACGGCGTCCCTTGGAGATGTGGCCGGCTGTGCCGGCCCGCCCGATCTCTCGCGAGCCGGGACGTCTGTGGATCCGGATTCCGGGCGGGCTGCGAACCTCGAGGGAGGTCGCGCACGCGGCCTGGAGATTTCCGGGAGTTGCGACCCGCCCCTGGCCGGGGCAGCTGGCGTCGCTGAGGCACAGCGTAGTCAACGCGTGCACTCTGGGCAACAACCGCCGCTCCTGGGGCATTCCCGCGGCGTGTCCGCCTACAACGGGATGACGACCGCGCCGTCCCGATCGACATCCAGGGGCAGAGCCGACCACCCACGGCGTTGATGGCTCATGGCAGCCTCGCGCGACGCTGCGGTGGTCAGGGCCAGAACCGTAGGCCCGGCACCGGAGACCACAGCGGCGAACCCGGCCGCACGCAGGTCGGCGACCAGAGCGGCCGTCCGCGGCATGGCAGCAGCGCGGAACGGCTGGTGCAACCGGTCCTCGGTCGCCGCGAGTAGGAGCTCCGGGCGGCGGCGCAGCGACTCGACGAGCAACGCCGACCGGGCAGCCGCGTGCACCGCGTCGCTGTGCGGGATCGTCTCGGGCAACAGCTTGCGCGTCGCCTTGGTCGACGACGACGCCCCCGGCACGAAGACGACGGGGGTGAGCACCTCGGCAACGTCAAGGTCGACGGCGTGGACGCCGACGGAGTCGGTCCAGGACAGCGTGAGACCGCCGCGCAGACACGCTGCGACGTTGTCAGGATGGCCCTCGAGCTCGCTCCCGAGCGCGAACAGGTCGTCGTCACCCATCCGCTCCGCTCCGCCGACGACGAGTGCGCGGGCGGCGACGAGGCCGGCCACGATCGCTGCAGCGGATGAGCCGAGTCCGCGACCGTGCGGGATGCGGTTGGCACACACGACTTCGAGACCGCGCGGCCGGCCGCCGAGCCGGTCGAACGCAAGGCGCATCGCGCGCACGACCAGGTTGCGGGCATTGCGCGCGACGGTTGCCGCCCCCATGCCGGCGACGTCGACGGACAGACCCGAGTCGGTGACCCGCACGACGATGTCGTCGTAGAGCGACAGCGCGAGTCCCAGTGCATCGAAGCCCGGACCCAGGTTTGCACTGGTGGCGGGGACGCGAACACGCACCGGGGCAGCACGGAACGTCGGCTTCACCTTGGCCATTGCGTCAGCCGCGCAGCCCGAGCGCGTCGGCGGCCACGTGGACGTCGGCAGCGATCGTGATGGGTGCCGGCGCCCCGGAGATGGCCCAGTCGGGGTCCTTGAGCCCGTTGCCCGTGACTGTGCACACGATGCGTGCGGCTTTCGGAAGGCTGCCGGCATGGTGTGCCTGGATGAGCCCAGCGATGCCGGCCGCACTTGCCGGCTCGACGAACACGCCTTCTTCGCGCGCGAGCAGCCGGTAGGCCTCGAGGATCTGCTTGTCGGTCACCGACTCGATCGCTCCACCGGACTCGTCGCGGGCGGCGAGCGCCTGCTTCCACGATGCCGGGTTGCCAATGCGGATCGCGGTGGCGATCGTGGACGGCTTGGCAACCGGGAGTCCGGTAACGATCGGCGCGGCGCCGGCGGCCTGGAAGCCGCGCATGATCGGTCGGGTGGACACCACACCGTCGGCGGCGTACTCGACGTAACCCTTCCAGTAGGCCGTGATGTTGCCGGCGTTGCCGACCGGCAGGCAGTGCACGTCGGGAGCCTCGCCGAGCTCGTCACAGATCTCGAACGCTGCCGTCTTCTGGCCCTCGATGCGGAAGGCGTTGACGGAGTTGACCAGCGAGACCGGATAGTCGTCGGCGAGGTCGCGAGCAAGGGTGAGGCAGTCGTCGAAGTTGCCATCGACCTGGAGCAGCTTCGCACCGTGCACGAGCGCCTGCGCCATCTTGCCGAGCGCGATCTTGCCGGTGGGCACGAGGACCGCGCAGATCATGCCCGCGCGCACGGCGTAGGCCGCTGCACTCGCCGAGGTGTTGCCCGTCGACGCGCAGATGACGGCGCGGGCGCCCTCCTCGGCGGCCTTGGAGATCGCCAGGGTCATGCCGCGGTCCTTGAACGAACCGGTCGGGTTGGCGCCCTCGACCTTGAGGAAGACGTCGCAGCCCGTGAGTGCCGACAGTCGCGGAGCGGCGACCAGCGGTGTGCCGCCCTCGCGGAGCGAGACGACCGGGGTGGAGGCACTGACCGGCAGACGCTCCCGATACTCCTCGATCACACCTCGCCAGAGCCTGCTCATCCGACGCCTCCCTCGACGCGCATCACGCTGGCAACGGCACGTACGGCGTCCATCCTCCGCAGCTCCTCCACCGTGGCCGACAGGGCTGCGTCGCTCGCGGTGTGGGTCACGAGAACGAGCGTCGCGTCGTCGCCATGCCCTTCTTGTCGGACGGTCTGGATCGACACGTCCTGCGCGGAGAACGCCTGCGCCACACTCGCGAGCACACCCGCTTTGTCGGCGACGTCGAGGCTCACGTGATAGCGCGTCGACGTCTCCCCCATCGGCCGGACCGGCAGGTCGGCGTAAGCCGACTCTCCCATCCCGCGCGCACCGGTGAGGCGGTTGCGGGCGACGGCCACCAGGTCGCCGAGCACCGCGCTCGCGGTCGGCGCGCCACCGGCTCCGCGGCCGTAGAACATCAGCTGGCCCGCGGCCTCGGCCTCGACGAACACCGCGTTGTAGGCGTCGCCGACGCTTGCCAGCGGATGGCTGCGCGGAATCATCGCCGGGTGCACGCGGACTCCGACGGAGTCGCGTCCGCTGCGATCCGGTCCGCGCTCGGCGATCGCGAGCAGCTTGACGATCGCACCCATCTCGCGCGCGCTCGCCACATCGCCGGCAGTCACGTCGCTGATGCCCTCGCGGTGGACGTCGGCAGCCGTCACCCGTGTGTGGAACGCGAGACCGGCCAGGATCGCGGCCTTCGCCGCCGCGTCGAAGCCATCCACGTCGGCGGACGGGTCGGCCTCGGCGTAGCCGAGCGCCTGGGCCTCCTCCAATGCCTCCTCGAACCCGGCTCCGCTCTCGTGCATGCGGGAGAGGATGTAGTTGGTCGTGCCGTTGACGATTCCCATCACGCGGGTCACCCGGTCGCCGGCGAGCGACTCGCGCAACGGTCGCAGCAACGGGATGGCGCCGCCGACACTCGCCTCGCAGTAGAGATCCGCCCCGCCCCGGCGGGCGGCGTCGTAGAGCGTCGCACCGTCCTCGGCGAGCAGCGCCTTGTTGGCGGTGACAACACTCGCGCCGCGCTCGAGCGCGGTCAACAGCAACGAGCGGGCCGGCTCGATGCCACCGATCACCTCGACCACGATGTCGATGTCGTGACGGGCCGCGAGCCCTGGCGCGTCAGCGGTGAACAGCGCCACGTCGATCGGGAGGTCGCGGTCGCGTTGCGGACGGCGTACGGCGACGCCCGCGAGCTCGAGCGGCGCACCGACGCGCTGCGCGAGGTCGTCCCGGTGCGCATGGAGCAGGCGCACGACCTCGCTGCCGACGACACCGCAACCGAGCAGCGCAACGCGCAGCGGCGTCGTCATCCCTGATCCAGGGCGAGCAGGTCGTCCAAGGTCTCCCGGCGCAGCAGCACCCGGGACGCGCCATCCTTGACCGCGACGACGGGCGGACGGGCGACGCTGTTGTAGTTGCTCGCCATCGACCGGCAGTAGGCGCCGGTGGCGGCCACCGCGAGCAGGTCACCCGGGGCGAGGTCGCTCGGCAGCCACCCGTCACGGACGACGATGTCGCCGGCTTCGCAGTGCTTGCCGACGACCCGGACCAGCATCGGTGGCGCGTCGCTGGCCCGCGACGCCAGTGCAACGGTGTAGCTCGCGTCGTAGAGCGCCGTGCGGATGTTGTCGCTCATGCCGCCGTCGACACTGACATAGGTGCGAATGCCGTCGACGTCTTTCAGCGTGCCGACCTCATAGACGGTGACGGTGCCCGGCCCGGCGATGGCGCGACCCGGCTCCACCGCGAGGCGCGGCAGCGGGAGGGAGGCGGCTGCACACTCGCGGTCGACAATGGCGCGCAGCTGCTTGGCGAGATCGGCGGGATCGGCCGGATCGTCGTCGGAGACGTAGGCGATGCCGAACCCGCCGCCGAGGTTGAGCTCCGGCAACGTGACGCCGAGTGCGTCGCGGATGCTCGCGAGCAGGCCGACCACGCGGTGCGCGGACACGTCGAACCCGGCGGTGTCGAAGATCTGCGAGCCGATGTGACTGTGCAGGCCGACGAGCTCCAGGGACGGCAGCCGCAGCACCCGTCGCGCCGCCTCGAGCGCGGCGCCGCTCGCCAGCGAGAACCCGAACTTCTGGTCCTCGTGGGCCGTCGCGATGAACTCGTGGGTGTGCGCCTCGACACCCACCGTGACGCGGACGAGGACCTTCTGCCGCACACCGGCGCGATCCGCAGCGTGGGCGAGGCGCGCGATCTCGATGTCACTGTCGAGGACGACCCGCCCGACACCCGCGTCGATCGCCTGCTGCAGCTCAGCCGGCGACTTGTTGTTGCCGTGCACGAGGATGCGCTCAGGCGGGAAGCCCGCCGCCAGGGCGATCTGGAGCTCGCCCCCGGTTGACACGTCGAGGGACAGTCCCTCCTCCTCGATCCACGCCACCACCGCGCGGGACAGGAACGCCTTGCCGGCGTAGTAGATGTCGGCGTCGGCACCGAAGGCGTCGCGATGAGCGCGGCAGCGGGCGCGGAAGTCGGCCTCGGCGAGGAAGAAGGCCGGGGTGCCGTGCTCGGCGGCCAGGTCGCGGACGTCGGCACCACCGAGCCACATGACGCCGTCGCGACGCTCGGTGCCGATCGGCCACACCCGCGGGTCGAGGGCGGCCAGGTCGGCGGGCGCCGGCGCCAGCTGGTGCGACAGCGGCGCGACGTCGCCGTGCAGCGCCCCGGCCGGATGCGCCCTCATCGGGCGTTCACATCCGCTCCGGCGCGCTGACACCGAGCAGATGCAGACCGTTGGCGAGGACGATGCGCGTCGCCTCGACGAGCCACAGCCGGGCCTGGGTCAGGTCGGTGGCGGCCTCGTCGCCGATCGGCAGCACCCGACAGGCGTCGTAGAAGCGGTGGTAGGTGCCGGCCAGCGACTCGAGGTAGCGCGCGACCCGGTGCGGCTCCCTCAGCTCGGCCGCGCCTGCAACGATCCGGGGGAACTCGCCGAGCGCGCCGAGGAGGTCGCTCTCACGCTCGTCGGCCAGCAGCGACGGGTCGAGGTCGTCCCCGCGGGCGATGCCGAGATCAGCGGCGTTGCGCAGCAACGACGCGATCCGGGCGTGCGCGTACTGCACGTAGAACACGGGGTTGTCATTGGTCTTGCGGGTGACCAGGTCGATGTCGAGCGTCATCGGCGAGTCGGCCGGATAGCGCGCCAGCGTGTAGCGAGCGGCGTCGACACCGACCGCCTCGACGAGCTCTTCGAGAGTGACGATCGTCCCGGCCCGCTTCGACAGCCGCACCTCCTCGCCGGCCCGGACGAGCTTCACCAGCTGGCCGATGAGGACCTCGATGTTGACATCGGGGTCGTCGCCGGCGCACGCCGCGATCGTCTTCAGCCGGCCGACGTAGCCGTGGTGGTCGGCCCCGAGCATGTAGACGCAGCGGTTGAAGCCGCGCTCACGCTTGTTGATGTAGTAAGCCGCGTCCGCGGCGAAGTAGGTCGTCTCGCCGTTGCTGCGGACGAGGACGCGGTCCTTGTCGTCACCGAAGTCCGTCGTACGCAGCCACACCGCCCCGTCGGACTCGTAGACGTGGCCTTGCGCGCGCAAGGCCTCCACTGCGTGCTCGATGGCGCCCGACTCGTGCAACGAGCGCTCCGAGAACCAGACGTCGAAGTCCACGCCGAAGCCCGCGAGCGACTCTTTCATCGCCTCGAGCATGAGCTCGAGACCCTGCTCGCGGAAAGCGATGAGCGCCTCGTCATCGGGCAGGTCGAGGATGCCCGGCGTCAGCTCCACGACCCGCGCCGCGACCTCGGCGATGTAGTCGCCGGCGTAACCGGACTCCGGCGTCGGCTCGCCGCGAGCAGCGGCAAGCAAGGACGCCCCGAAGTGCTGCATCTGGGCGCCCGCGTCGTTGACGTAGTGCTCGCTCGTGACATCGGCGCCGGCCGCCTGCAGCAGCCGCCGGAGCGCGTCACCGAGCGCCGCCCATCTGGTGTGGCCGAGGTGCACCGGCCCGGTCGGGTTGGCGGAGACGAACTCCAGGTTGATGCGCTCCTTGGCCAGCGTCTCGGTGCGGCCGTAGTCGTCGCCGGCGGCGACGATGGTGCGGGCGAGCTCACCCTGGGCGGCCTGCGACAGCCGGATGTTGAGGAACCCCGGCCCGGCAACGTCGACGGAGTCGATCCCCGGCTGGTCGCGCAGCCGCGCCGCGATGATCTCGCCGACCTCGCGAGGTGCGCGTGCGGCCGGTTTGGCGAGCTGCAGTGCGACGTTGCTGGCGTAGTCGCCGTGCTCCCTGTTCTTCGGCCGCTCGAGCGTCACGGCGTCCGGCGCGTCGACGGGCAGCTCGCCGGCCGCTACCGCGGCGCGGATGGCAGCGACGACCGCGCTCGCGACGTCTGCGGGGGTCACGCGATCGAGGTTATCGCAGCGCGCAGTAGATGATCTTGGTCATAAACCGCTGGGGAACGCATAAGAAGAAGGTGGGGTCGGCAGGTGCCCGGTGGCGCCGTACTCGACGGCGATCTCCTGGTGGGCCGCCAGGACGAGCCTGGTCGGGTCACCGGTGTAGGGCTTGCCGTTCACGAAGACCGCGAGCTGTTTGCCGTGACCGGTGCAGTAGGGACCGAGGCAGGTCGGGGTGAACTTCACCCCCCACTCGACGAAGAACTGCCCCAGCACGAACGTCGCCGGCACGCTGTTCTCGATGTGGATGATGCCGCTGCCGTCGTGCGTGTGCAGCGGCGCCAGTCCGGTCGCAGACTGGCCCTTCACCACCCAGCCGAGGAACGGCTGCACCGTCACGGCCTTGCCGTCGACCTCGATGTCGAGATGCGCGTGGTAGTGGACCTGCAACATCTCGGCGGCAGAGCTGAAACCGGCCGCGGCCACATAAGCCGCGCTGTCCGCGCCGTTGTTGATGGCGGCCGGCGGCAGCCACGGCGGCGGTTGGGTCGTGAGCGGGACCGGGATCGCGGGCAAGGTGGCCGGCGGCGTGCGATAGGTGACCGGCGCCGTAGCGCTGGCGGTCCCACTCGGGGTGACGTGGCCACCGCCACTGCCACCGCCGCTGCAGCCGGCGACGACCACGACGAGCAGTCCGGCGAGGACCCCCGCCCGTCGCCGTCGCGGCATCAAGCCGACTCGTTGAGCGCGGCCTCGAACAACCGGCGCACCATGTCGATCAGCTCGTCCGGGTCGAAAGGCTTGGTGAGGTAGGCGTCCACACCGATGCGTTCCCCCCGCTGGATGTCGGCCTCCTGCGCCCGCGCGGAGAGCAGGATCACCTTGACGTGGGCGGTCTCCGGGTCTGCTCGCAGCCGGGCGGCCGCCTCCCACCCATCGATGCGCGGCATCATCACGTCGAGGGTGACGACGTGCGGTCGGGCGTCCTTCACCTTGTCGAGCGCGTCCTGGCCGTCGACGGCAGTGATCACGTCAAAGCCCTCGAGCTCGAGGTTGACCGTGATCAGCTGACGAATGACGTCGTCGTCATCGACGACGAGAACGCGCCCCGGACCGGCCACGTCAGGAGGTTACCTGCGCGATCTCGCCGGACGATCATCAGCGACGCTGACTGCTAACCTCGGGCTCACCCCGGCCCCCGTAGCTCAGGGGATAGAGCACCGCCCTCCGGAGGCGGTGGCGCAGGTTCGAATCCTGCCGGGGGCACCGACCAAGGAGCGGATGAGTGTCGGAAGCGGCGCCGGGAAGACGGCCGCGATGGCAACACGTTCTCGTGCGCACGGTGCTCGCGGTACTGATCTTCGCGGTCATGGGCGTCGGCGCCGGCTATCTGGTCATCCAGCACTACTTCGGTCAGATCGGGCGGGTCGGCGACCTGCCCGCGCCGCCGACTCCGACGGGCTCCTCCTCGCTGCGTACGAGTGGCCAGAACTTCCTGCTCGTCGGGTCCGACACCCGCGACAACGTCGGCGGCGGCTTCGGCAGTGCCGACTCGATCGGCGGCCAGCGGTCGGACACCGTGATCCTCGCCCATCTGCCCGCAGGGTCGGCCAAGCCGACATTGGTCTCCTTCCCGCGCGACTCCTACGTGCAGATCCCGGCCTACACCGACCGCGCGGGTGCCACGCATCCGGCGCACATGGACAAGCTCAACACCGCCTTCGCCGACGACGGTTATGCGCTGCTGGTCCGCACGATCGAGCAGCTGACCGGCCTGACGGTCAACCACTACGTCGAGGTCAACTTCGCCGGCTTCCAGCGGATGGTGGATGCCTTGAACGGCGTCACCCTCTGCGCGCGCACGACCCGCAACGACCCGGCCAACGGGGCCTCCGGTGGCAGCAACGACTTCATGACGGCAGGCGTCCACCACAACGTGTCCGGCGCCGTAGCTCTCGCCTTCGTCCGCGACCGGCACAGCTTTCCCGACCAGGACATCTCGCGCATCCTCGATCAGCAGTACTTCCTCGCGCAGATGATCCGCAAGGTCGAAAGCGCCGGCACGCTGCTCAACCCGTTCAAGCTCAACGCCTTCCTCAACGCGGTGACGCACTCGATGCGGGTCGACAACGGGCTGTCCCTCGGTGACATCCGGACCCTCGTCTCACGACTGCGTCACTCAGATCCGGCGCATGTCCGGTTCGTCACCGTGCCGTTCACTACGAGCAACGGGTCGGCGACGATCAGCGGGGCGACGGCGAGCGTCGTCCTCCTCGATGCGGCCAAGGACAAGCAGTTGTTCGACCGGCTGAGAACCGACACGGCCGGCACGTCGGGACATCACGCGCACAGTCCCGGCGTCAGCGGGAAGGGGCTGACCTGTGGCGCCTGACCCGGACGCTGCCCGGCGCACGATCGGTGTCGTTCTGGCTGGCGGGCTCGGCACCCGCATCGGCGCCGATGTTCCCAAGCAGCTGCTCGAGATCGCCGGTCAACCGCTCCTCACGCACACTCTCACCGCTTTCGAGCACTCCGCGGACATCGACTCGATGCTCCTCGTCATGACGCCGGAGTTCCGCGGCCAGGCGGAGGCACTGGTCGTGGCCGGTGGGTTCACAAAGGTCAGCGCCGTCGTCGAGGGCGGTCCGACCCGTGACGACAGCACGCGGCGGGCACTCGACGCGCTGGGCACCGACGACTGCAACGTGCTCATTCAGGATGCGGCGCGCCCGTTTGTCACCTCGGCGATGATTCACGACTGCGTCATGGCGCTGGCTCAGGCCGAGGGTGTCGTCGTCGCGATCCCGACGTCTGACACCGTTCTCGAGGTCGACGACGGCACGGTGACGGGCGTGCCGGACCGCCGCCGGCTGCGGCGCGCCCAGACCCCGCAGGGCTTCCGGTTGTCGACGTTGCGGCGCGCCTACGCCCTCGCAGGTGACGACGCCACCGCGTCCGCGACAGACAACTGCGGCGTCGTACGCCGATTTCTCCCCGAGGTCGTCATCCGGGTGGTCGAGGGGTCCGAGGAGAACATCAAGGTGACCACTGGGACTGACCTGGCAGTTGCCGACCTGTTGGCGCGGCGGCGGGTCGCGGCGGCCGGCGACCACGATCCGGAGCTCGGTGCCGTCGAGGGTCTCTACCGGGCCCTCATCGCCGGCTGGAACGCTCGCGACGCTGCGGCGATGAGTGCTCCGTTCGCCGAGGACGGCGTGATCATCGGCTACGACGGCAGCCTGACCTCGGGCCGTGCGGCCCTCGCCGCCGACATGGCACAGATCTTCGCCGACCACCAGACCGCGCGTTATGTGGTGAAGGTGCGAGAGACCATGCCGCTCGGACCGGATGCGCGCATCCTGCGCGCCATCGCCGGGCTCGTGCCGCCCGGTCAGGCCCAGGTCAAGCCCGACGTCAACGCCCATCAGACACTCGTCGCCGCACGACGCGACGGCCATTGGCGGGTCGTGCTCTTCCAGAACACGCCCGCGCAGTTCCATGGGCGGCCGGAGCTGGTCGAGGAGTTGACCCGGGAGCTGCAGGCGGTCGCCGACCAGGACTCCTAGCCCAGGACGGGCTCGATCCGTTCCGGGCCCGAGAGCGAACAACCCGTGTGAGACGAGAGCGAGTCGCCGTCATCGGTGCCGGCGTGGCCGGGCTGACCGCCGCCTACGTGTTGCAACGCCGCTACGACGTCACCCTGTTCGAGGCCGACGACCGCCTCGGTGGTCACGCCCACACACATGACGTGGTGTCCGCAGACGCAGGGCTGCTCCCGGTCGACAGCGGCTTCATCGTCCACAACGAGAGCACCTATCCGCACCTGCTCCGCCTGTTCGGCGAGCTCGGCGTCGCGACGCAGCCGACCGAGATGAGCATGTCGATCCGATGCGACGGTTGCGGTCTGGAGTACGCGGGCGCCCGCGGCTTCACGGGACTGTTCGCCCAGCCCCGTTCAGTCGCCCGGCCGGCGTTCCTGCGGATGCTTGTCGAGGTGAAGAAGTTCCACCGCCAGGCCCGCCAGGTGATGGCCGCCGGCGGCGACGAGCTGACGCTGCGCGACTTCCTCACCGTCGGTGGCTACTCGTCATACTTCGTCAGTCACTTCATGGTTCCGGTCGTTGCCGCCGTCTGGTCGGCGGCGCCGGGTGTCGCCCTGAACTATCCGGCGCGGTATCTGTTCACGTTCCTGGCCAACCACGGCATGTTGAGCGTCAGTGGGTCGCATCAGTGGCGGACGGTCACCGGGGGTTCGCGGGTCTACGTCGAGCGAGCCGTCAAGCACCTGTCGGCGGTGCAGACCGGCACCCCGGTTCGGGCGGTGTACCGCCATGACGGCGCCGTCGAGGTCCGCGACGAGTCCGACGAGGTGTGGCAGGGCGAGCGGGTCGTGATCGCCACTCACGCCGACACGGCCCTCGGGCTGCTGGCGGACGCAACGGCGAGGGAAGCGCAGACGCTCGGTGCGTTCGGCTACTCGCGCAACGAGACGTTGCTGCACACCGACGAGAGCCTGCTGCCCCGTGCCGCCGGTGCACGTGCGTCCTGGAACTATCTGCTCCCGTCGTGTCACAGCGACTCGGGCAAGGTGCTGGTGTCCTACGACATGAACCGGTTGCAGCGACTGCACACAGCCACGCCCTACGTCGTGACCCTGAATGCCAGCGACCGCATCCGACCCGACAGCGTCGTGGCGCGGATGTCCTACACGCACCCGATCTACACGCCGGAGTCGATCGCGGCGCAACAGTCTCTGCCGACACTCAACGACGGCACCATCGCGTTTGCCGGTGCCTACCACGGGTGGGGTTTCCACGAGGACGGCTGCCGGTCTGGTGTCGAGGCGGCGGCGGCGCTGGGAGTGACCTGGTGACCGTCGCCGCGCCCGCGCTCTACGACGGCGTCGTCACCCACAGCCGCCGGACGCCGCTCGCCAACACCTTCCGCTACCGGACGTTCTACTGGCTCGTCGACGTCGACGACCTGCCCCGACTGCCGTGGCCGATGCGGGCGTTCGCTCGTTTCGACACCGCCGACCACGTCGACATCCGGGCCGAGCTGGCCGGCCAAGGCATCACCGCCGACCGGATCCTCATGCTGGCCAACGCACGGACGTTCGGCTACGTGTTCAACCCGATCAGCATCTATTGGTGCTACGACGCCGTTGGCGTCCTGCTCGCGACGGTGGCGGAGGTGCACAACACCTACGGCGGGCGGCATGCCTACGTGCTGCACCCCGACGAGCACGGGCGGGCCGAGGTGGACAAGGCCATGTACGTCTCGCCGTTCTACCCGGTCGACGGTCGGTACGCGATCCGCATCTCCGACCCGAATGCGGCCGTATCGGTCGCCGTGACGCTCCGGCGGGGCGCGGACCAGCCCTTCGTGGCGACCTTGCAGGCAACCCGGCGTCCCGTCACTCTTGCCAACCTGGCCCTGGCGTGGTTTCGCTATCCCTGGGCACCGTTGCGAGTGACGGCGCTGATCCGCTGGCAGGGCGTCCGCCTGTGGCGGCGAGGACTCGAGGTGCAACCGCGATGACGATTCTCCACAGCAGCCGGAACCACGTCCGTGACCTGCCCGTGAACCTCAAACGCTGGCCCGCCATGCGCCCGCCGCAGACCGCGCCCGCTCGGGCGGCCGTCGCCCGGCTGCTGTTGCGGCGGATCGCCCGGCAGACCGGCATCCGCGTCGAGCTGCCGGACGGCTCGTGGTTCGGCGAGGCCGGCGGCCCGGTGCTGCGGGTCATCGACGAAGCCGGCTTCTTCACCCGGCTCGGCCGGGACGGCAAGGTCGGCTTCGGTGAGTCGTTCATGGCGGGCGAGTGGGACAGCCCCGATCTCGTCGCGGTGCTCGAGCCGTTGGCGCGATGTGTCGGCACGATCGTCCCGCGCCAGCTGCAGTGGCTGCGCCGGTTCTACGACGCGCGCCATCCCGTCGACGAAGACAACGACAAGCACGGCGCCCGGCGCAACATCGCCCGGCACTACGACCTGTCCAACGACCTGTTCGCGCAGTTCCTGGACGAGACGATGACCTACTCGTCGGCGCTGTTTCCGGCGGACGCCGCGTGCGCTGAGGAACTGTCCGTCGGCCAGGCCCGCAAGATCGAGCGCCTGCTCGACGCCGTCCGCATCCGTCCCGGCGTACGCCTCCTCGAGATCGGCACCGGCTGGGGCGAGCTTGCCCTGCGCGCGGCTCGGCGGGGCGCCCGGGTGACGACGGTGACCCTGTCGACCGAGCAAGCCGCGCTCGCTCGCACCCGCGTCGCGGCCGCTGGCCTGCAGTCCTCCGTCGATGTGCGGGTGCAGGACTACCGGGATGTCGAAGGCACCTACGACGCGGTGGCGAGCGTCGAGATGGTCGAAGCGGTCGGCGAGAAGTGGTGGCCGGCCTACTTCCGGACCATCGACGAGCGCCTCGCGCCCGGCGGTCGCGTCGGCCTGCAGGCGATCCTCATGCCCCACGATCGGCTGCTCGCGAGCAAGTCGTCGTGGACATGGATCCACAAGTACGTCTTCCCAGGTGGGCTCATCCCGTCGGAGCGGGCCATCGACGAGACGCTGGCGGCACACACGTCGCTGCGCGCGATCGATCGGCTGCACTTCGGCCGGTCCTACGCGGAGACGCTGCGGTTGTGGCGCGACCGGTTCACGGCCCACGCGCGGCAGGTCGGGGCGCTCGGCTTCGACCAGACGTTCCGGCGGATGTGGACGTTCTACCTCGCCTACTGCGAGGCCGGCTTCCGCGCCGGCTATCTCGACGTCGCCCAGCTCACACTGGCAAGAGAAGGCGCCTGACCGGGCCGTGAGCGACTTCGGGACGCATGCGTTCCTGACCGGCCTGGTGCTGACCTTCGGTGTCTCCGCACTGGTTTTCGTGCTCACCTGGTTGATCGCGTTGCGGGTCGGCAGGTTCAACATCGTGGATGTGACCTGGGGGCTCGCGTTCGCCGCGATCGCGGCCACCTCGTTCCTGTGGTCGAGCGGACATGGCGAGAACAACACCCGCCGGCTGCTGGTGCTCGTCCTCACCTGCCTGTGGGGCGTGCGGTTGGCGGTCTACATCGGCGTGCGCAGCCGTGGGCACGGCGAGGACCCGCGTTACGAGAAGATGCTGTCGCGGGCCCAGGGATCTCGGGCGGTCTATGCCCTCGTCATCGTGTTCGCGCTGCAAGCCGTGATCGCGTGGTTCGTCTCGATGCCGGTGCAGGCGGCGATGTACGAGCGGTCGCCGGTCGACGCGCTGGCCTGGGCCGGCACCGCGGTCTGGGCGGTTGGCGTGTTCTTCGAAGCCGTCGGCGACGCGCAGCTCGCGGCGTTCAAGCGCGACCCTGCCAACAAGGGCCAGGTCATGGACCGTGGGCTGTGGCGATACACCCGCCATCCCAACTACTTCGGTGATGCCTGCCTGTGGTTCGGGCTCTGGCTCATCGCTGCCCAGCAATGGCAAGGCGCGCTCACCGTGCTGTCGCCGGCAGTCATGGGCTACTTCCTGTCGTTCAAGAGCGGCAAGCCGATGCTCGAGAAGGCGATGGCGGCGTCCAAGCCCGGCTATGCGGACTACATGCGGCGCACGTCGGGGTTCTTCCCGATGCCGCCGCGCAGGCCGCTCGCCACCGACGCCTAGCGGGCCGGACCGAAGCCCAGCGCGTCGAGCGCGAAGCGGGTCGTGATCCGGTGCCAGGTGCGCCAGCGCACCAGCATCGCGTGCATGTCCCCACGGACACAGACATAGTCCACCCGCCGGGCGACGGCTCGCGCCCGCTCGGCATAGAGCCTCGACGCCCGCGGACTCGTGACGACATCGAGATCGCCGTGGGCGACGAGCAGGTCACGGCCGGCGAGCTGGTCAACCGGCTCGATGTCGGTCAGCCACGGCGCGAGTGCGACGACACCGCGCACCGCGGCGTCGCCTGCCACGCGCAAGGCTGTGCGCCCGCCCATCGAGTGGCCGACGAGCACGACCGGCACGTCGCCGTGTCGCCGTCGTACCTCGTCGAGGGCCCACATCGCATCGACCACCGGCGACATCTCGGCGCCGTTCCAGCCGCGGTAGCGATAGCGCACCAGCCACACCGCAAGGCCGTTCTTGCGACCGCCCCGGTGCAACGACCGCGCGAAGGGACGCATCCGCAGCGCAGCGAGCTGACGCGAGTCGGTCGGCGCGAAGCTGTCGGCCTTGCCCCCGGGCAGCACAAGGACCACTCCGCAGGTCTCGCCCTTCGCCTCGTGCACGGTGACCGTCGGCTGTGGCTCGACCCGCTGGAGCTGTGCCGTCATGTGGTGATGTGTTTGGCGGCCAAAGCTTGTCGCTCGATCTCTGCCGCCACCTCCGGGGTCGGCGCGCCACCGCCGACGTGAGCCGGCAGCCACCAGTCGTCGCCGGCGGCGTCCCGGCCGGGATACTCCGCCACGACCTTGTCGACCAGCTCACGCAGGCGCACGGCGAGCCGGGCCGTGACGTCCGCCGAGGTCTCCTCGGGCGCGATCGTCAGCGGCTCGTCGACCCAGATGCTCACGTCGACGTGGCGAAGCCAGCGGAGGCGGCGGCCGGTGGTCCAGACCCGATGCCCGCCCCACACCACGACGGGGATCAGCGGGGCGCCGGATTCGATCGCCATCCGCGCCGCGCCACCCTTGATCGGCCGCGGCACGTAAGAGCGGGAGATCGTCGACTCGGGGAAGACGCCGACGAGCTCACCGCGCTGGAGTGCGTCGACGGCATGGCGGTAGGCAGCGGCTCCCGCCGTCCGGTCGACGGGGATGTGGTGCATGCCACGCATCAGCGGGCCGCTGATGCGGTGGTCGAACACGGCCTTCTTGGCCATGAACCGGACGAGTCGCTTGCGGCGCTTGTGCGCGGCGAGACCGACGAACATGAAGTCGAAATAGCTGACGTGGTTGGACGCCAGCACCGCCCCGCCGGTCAGCGGGATGTTGTCGATCCCCCGGATGTCGAAGCGGAAGCCGAGCAGCCGGAACAGTCCCAGCGCGGTCCGGATGACCGGTCGGTAGACGAACTCCCGCATCTGTCGGGCTCCCTGGCTCGAGGCTGGTCTCCTGGCCATTGTTCGTCATCGGCCCCTCCCGCGGATCACCCCGGGTCGGTGCCGGGCCACCGTTGCGCCAGACTGCGGGCGTGACGATGCCCGCAGCGTTCATCGGCCACGGCAGCCCGATGAACGCGATTGAGAGCAACCGCTACACCGAGGCGTGGCGCGCGTTCGGCCGTGCGGTCCCCAAGCCTCGCGCGGTGCTGGTCGTGTCGGCGCACTGGTACATCAATGCCACCGCGGTCACAGCAATGCCTCGGCCACGCACGATTCACGACTTCTACGGCTTTCCGCAGCAGCTGTTCGACGTCGACTACCCCGCGCCGGGGCTGCCTGAGCTGGCCGCCGAGATCAGTGACGCCGTGCAGCCGACGTGGGTCGGCGCGGACGTGGACGCGTGGGGCATCGATCACGGCACGTGGTCGGTGCTGGTGCACGCGTTTCCCGCCGCCGATGTCCCCGTCGTACAGCTGAGCATCAACGCCGACAAGAGCTTCGACTACCACCTCGAGCTGGGCGCCAAGCTCGCACCGCTGCGGGAGAGCGGCGTGCTCGTCCTCGGCAGCGGCAACGTGGTGCACAACCTCGGCGGGATGAGCCGACAGCTGGCAGACGAGGGCTACGACTGGGCGCAACGCTTCGACGAGGACGCCAAGACCACGATGCTCGAAGATCCGACCAACGCTGCGTCGCTCGACGGCCACCCGGACTTTCGTAACGCGGCGCCGACCCCCGACCACTTCCTGCCGTTGCTCTACCTCGCCGGTCTCGCCGGCGCCGGCGACGGGAAGACCGACGTGCTGATCGACGGGTATGCGTTCGGCTCGCTATCGATGACCGCTTACACCCTCGACCTCTCCTGCCCTGAGGCAGGCACCGCCGGTTCCGGCGGCGCCGGCGAGTTGCCGATCGACGCACCGCCCGACGGCTCCAACATGTGACGCCAACCCCTCCCTGACCAAGTGGCGTCAGAAGGGTGGGTCGTCGGGCGGCGGGTCCGGTCTCGGCGGTGGCGGATCCGGTCGGTCGGTCGCGGTCTCGCGGATGGTGTCCCCGGTGTCAGCGCCGCTCGGGCTGTAGGTCGCGGCCCGCTGCCGGTAGGTGAAGCCCAGCGGCGTCGTCCAGACCGTCTCGCCGGTCGCTGGGTCGACCCGCCGGTAGCGGTAACCCTCATGGGTCTTGCGGTTGTGGTGCCGGCGGCACATCAGGCCGCAGTTGGCACACGACGTCGCGCCGCCACCGGCGTAGTCATCGCAGTGCTCGCTGTCGCACCAGATCGCATTGCGGCAGCAGCCCGGGTAGCGACAGGTCACATCACGCGCCGCAACCAGACCGCGCATGTGGTCGTCCGGCCGGTAGCGAGTGCGCGCGTAGTCGAGCAGCACACCGGTCACCGGCTCGTAGACGAGCCGCCGCAAGGTCGTGCCCTCTTCGTCGAGCATCGCGCGGACCGACTCGGCCGCAACAGGTCCATAGCCGGCCAGCTCGGCGGGATTGTCACGCAGCCCGAGCAGCGATGCCCAGTCGATCGTGACCTGCACCTCGGTGCGCCTTCGTGACCGCACCTTGCCCGTCCCGGCGGCGGGCACGGGCTCACCGAAGAGCGCGTCCAGGAATGCGTCGACCTGCCGCATGCCGTGCGTGCGTTGGTCGTCCGGCGTCTTGAGCCGGTCCGCCCTGACGTTGAGGGCTTCGATCGTCGCGACCCCGTCTGTTGCCGGCATCCGAACTGCGACCGTGCACATGCCGTCGGGCTCGGGAAGGAGGCGGACACCCGCGGTGCGCTTCGCCTGGGTTTCGCGCTCCGTGTCGACATCGAGAGCGGCCACCGCCTGCCGGACGATGCGCCGAAACGCCGACACCGTCGTCGTGCTCGCCCGGTCGGCGACCGAGCCGTCGACGAGCTGCGCCTGCTCGACCGTCAACGCGGCCGTCAGCTGCTCGATCGCCCGCGCGTGCTCCAGGCTGACATCTCCGGCGTCGAGCAGCTTGAAAGTCAGCGGCAGCGCCTCGATCAGGCGGCGGGCGAACGCGAGCTGGTAGGCCATCGAACCGTCGGTACGACGCAACACGCCGGCCAGCTCACCGTCGATGACATCGGGGTTCGCGTAGGGGCCGGCAGCACCGGGCAACGTCGCTCGCACCTGCGCCGACATGGCCCGCGCCGCGACCGCCGATCGTTGCCGGTCCCAAGCAGCGGCGTAGAGCATGCGCTCCTTCGGCGACATCGGCTCGTGCTCCATCGCCTCGAGCGCGACCTGGGTGTCCGAGGACGGGACCTGCTCGAGCAGCCACTCCAGCCGCTCGGTCATGGGACCGCACAGCCACCCGAGGTGCTCGGGCATCGGCGGCAGCCCACCCTCCGAGCCCGGCCGATCACCTTCGAACATGTGTTCGAGTATATCTACGACCGCCGCCATTGACAAGAGCAGAATGCGTTTATTTCCAACGAATGTGGCCCACCACCGGCCGCGCCCTCAGCCCGTGTTCTGCAACCCCGCAGCCACTCCGTTGACCGTCAGCAGCAACAGCTCGCGCAGTCGCGCCTCCTCCGCCTCGTCCAGTCCCCCGGCGCGCAGCGCGGACAGCGCGCGCAGCTGAAGGTGCGACAAGGCGTCGACGTAGGGGTTGCGCAGGTCGACCGCGGCACCGAGCACCCGACGTCGCTCCAGCAGCCGTGACTGCCCGAGCACCTCGAGCACCAACGAGCACGACAGGTCGAGCTCGGCGAGGATGCGCGCCGTGATGTCGGGCCGGCCGCCCAGGGCGAGATAGTGCTCCGCCACCGATCGGTCGGTTTTGGCGAGACTCATCTCGGCGTTGTCGACGAGCGCCGTGAACAAAGGCCACTCCCGGTAGGCCGCCCGCAACACCTCGACATCACCGACGGCGGCGAAACCACTGCCGAGCCCATACCAGCCGGTCAGGTTGCAGCGCGTCTGCGACCACGCGAACACCCACGGAATCGCGCGCAGATCGGCCAGTGACCGCGGGCCTGTCTCCCCGCCGGGGCGACGCGCCGGGCGCGACCCCAACGCAAGGTCGGACAGCTCCTCCAACGGGCTGACCTGCGCGAAGTAGTCGGCGAAACCCTCGGTCTGCACAAGGGCGCGATAGGCCGCTCTCGACGCCTCTTCCATCGTCCGCCCGAGATCGGCGAACTGTGCGGCGGCTCCCGCGTTGCGCTTCTCGACCGCATCCGTGCCCGCCATCAGCACCGCCGACGTCACCTGCTCGAGATGACGCGCCGCGATCCTGCGGTTGCCATAGCGGGCGAAGACGACCTCACCCTGCTCGGTCACCTTGAAGCGATGGTTCACCGAACGTGGTGGCTGCGCGAGGATCGCGCGGTTGACCGGCCCGCCGCCGCGACCGAGCGAGCCGCCTCGGCCATGGAACAACGTCAACCGCAGGTCGTTGGCCGCTGCCCACTCGGCGAGCGCGGCTTGGGCGTCATAGAGCAACAGCGTTGCCGACAAAGGTCCGACATCCTTGGCCGAGTCGGAGTAGCCGAGCATCACCTCGAGCCGGCGATCGTTGTGCTCGATCGCCGCGCGTGCACCCGGCAGTGCCAACCATTCCTCGAGAATGGCCGTGCTCCGGCGCAGGTCCTCGCCGGTCTCGAACAGCGGTACGACGTCGAGCCGGCACTCCCGGTCACCCAGCGCCGCCCGTGCGAGCGCAGGCACGGCCGCAAGGTCCGCGGCAGACGAGCAGAAGCTGACGACGTAACGCGAGCACGACCGCTCGCCCCACCGCTCCTGCAGCACGGCCATGACCCGCAACGTCGCGAGCACCTCGGCCGTCATGTCATCGGAGGGCGTCGGGGGTGCGGGCCATCCGTCGGTCGCCAGCCGGTCGAGCGCCGCCGCATCCGGTAGAGCGTCGCCGCCCGACAGGTCGGCCAGCGCTGCCGCGTGCACGGAGCTGTGCTGTCGCACCTCGAGCTCGGCCAGATGGAATCCGAACGTCTCCACCTGCCAGATCAGATGTTGCAGCTCACCCCACGCGGCCCGCGGCGCACCCGACGCAGCGAGCGAGTCCTGCACGAGACGCAGGTCGGTGAGCAGCTGCGCCGGGCCGGCGTATCCGAGGTCGGCGTTGCGCTGCCGGGTCGCCGCCACCCGATCGGCCGCGAACACCAGCTTCTGCCGGTGCGGCTGCTGATCTGCCGACCGCGCCAGGACCGACATGGCTTCCGGATGCGTGAGCCGGTCGTGCCCGAGGGCAGCGGTGAGCGCGTCACTCGGCGGAGCGAGGTCCTCCGCGAGGCTCAAGGTCCGGCCGATGCGGCGCGCGGCGTTCTCGAGAGCGCGCAGCGCATGGTCGGCCTGGATCTCGACGGTCTCCCGGGTGATGTCCGCAGTCACGTGCGGGTTGCCGTCCCGGTCTCCTCCGACCCAGCTCCCGACCCGCAGGTAGGCCGGCACCGCCGACGGACCCGAGCCCGACGCGTCGCCGACCAACGCCGCATCGGTCGCCCGATAGAGCGTCGGCGCGAGCCGGAAGAGGGTCTCGTCGAAGATCGCCATCATCGTGCGGACCTCGTCGAGCGGCCCGAGCCGGCGCGACCGCAGCAGACCGGTCCGCCACAGGATGGTGATCTCCTCGAGCAGCCGCCGGCGCGCATCCGCCTGCTCACTCGCTCCCGCCCTCGGGTCGTCATAGCGGTCGAGCTCGACAGCAATCCGCGACAGCGCCGTCACCACCGCGCGGCGGCGGGCCTCGGTCGGGTGCGCCGTGAGCACCGGATGGATTTCGAGCTCGGACAGCGCGGCGGCAACGCCGTCCGCACCGACCCCGGCAACGGCGGCAGCCAGCGAGTCGGCGGTCGGCGGCGCATCGGCAAGGTCGCGCGACCGCAGCACCCGCACCCGGTGCCGCTCCTCCGCAAGGTTGACGAGATGGAACAGCACCGCGAATGCGCGCGCGACCTGCTCGGCCTGCTCGACGGACAGCTCGTCGACGATGCGACGCGGCTCCTCCGGGTCACCGTCCCGGCGCGCGTCACGTGCCGCCCGCCGCAGCCGTTCGACGTCGACGTAGAGCTGGTCACCGCCGGTCTCGGCCACCACCTCGCCGAGGAGGGCTCCGAGCAGGCGCACGTCGTCGCGCAGGGGCGCGAACGTGTCCGCGTCTTCGTCGCGCGCCGTCCGGTTGCTCACCATCGAGGGCGAGCCTACGGAAGCCTCAGGCCGGCGGTCCCGGCGCGGCTTGCGCGTCGACGTTCGGCCGGACCTTGATGAGCAGCAGCGCTGCGCCCAGCCCCACGATCATGAAGATCGAGCCGACGAGGAAGGCTGCATCGGCCCCGTGCGTGAACACCTGGGCGGCGAGCACGGGGCCCTGCTCGGTCGCCTTGTGGCCGTTGAAATAGCTGCTGCTGGCGTGGCTCGCGACCGTCACCAGAGAGGCGAGACCAATGGTGCCCCCGACCTGCTGGCCGACGTTGAGCATCGCGGACGCGATGCCCGTGTCCTGCCGGTCGATCTCGGCCACGGCGGCGAGGGTGATGGGCACGAAGATCGAGCCCATGCCGATGGCGATCAGCACGATCGACGGGAGGACGTGCCCGACGTACGACGAGTCGACCGTCAACCGGGACAGGTTGTAGAGGCCGAGCCCGCCGAACACGGTGCCGCCGGCGATGAGCAGCTTGGGCTCGATGCGCGGCATGATCCGGCTCACCACCTGGGCGACGACGATGATCGTGGCGCTCACCGGCAGGAACGCGAGCCCGGCCCTGACGGGGCTGAAGTGCATCACGTTCTGCACATACTGCGTGAGGAAGTAGAACATCGCGAACACGGCGGCACCGATGATGAGCATCACGACGTAGGCGCCGACCCGGGTGCGGTTGACGAAGATGCGCAGCGGCATCAGCGGCTGCGCGCTGCGCGACTGCATGAACACGAAGGTCACGAGCAAGACGACAGCGGCGACGAACGAGCCGAGCGTGGTGACGTTGCTCCAGCCATTGGTCGCCGCGTGGATGAAGCCATAGACCAGGGCGGCCATGCCGAGAGTCGAGGTGACCGCGTCGGTGAGAGCGAAGCGACCGCTGGCGCGGGTCGACTCGGCGAGCACGAAAGGTGTCGCGATCGCGATGCCGACACCGATCGGCGCGTTGACGAACAGCACCCACCGCCAGGAGAGGTAGTCGGTCAGCACGCCGCCGAGGATCAGGCCGATCGCCGCGCCGGCCCCGGACACGGCGGCATAGACGCCGAACGCGCGGTTGCGGTCCGGCCCCTCCTTGAACGTGGTCGTCACGAGCGACAAAGCCGTCGGTGATGCGATGGCACCACCGACACCCTGCAGCGCCCGCATCGCGAGCAGCCAGCCCTTGTCCCATGCGAAGCCGCCGGCGAGGCTGGCCAGCGCGAAGATCAGCACGCCGATCATGAACATGCGGCGGCGGCCGAACAGGTCACCGGCGCGGCCGCCGAGCAGCAGCAGCCCACCGAAGACCAACGTGTAGGCGTTGAGCACCCAGGACAGCTGGGCGAAGCCCGAGAAGTGCAGAGCTGTCCGGATGTGCGGCAAGGCGATGTTCACGATCGTGGCATCGAGGACGACCATCAGCTGGGCGCTGGCAATGACCAGCAGGGCGAGGTTGGGATGCACGTCGGCGCGATGCTCCGCGTGGGAGGCGTCGGCGCCGGGCGTGGTCGCTGTGGTCAAGGCGATGCTCCGATCGGGTCCGTTCTCCTGAGACGCGTGACCGACGTTAGACGACAAGTTCTACGGTGGGCCGATGACAACCGCCGGCTACAGCAGCACACCGCTGCACCGCAAGCTCGGCATCAAGCGCGACTCCCGGGTCCTGCTCACCGCGGCGCCGCCCGGCTTCGGGATGGACGGGTCGCCGGCTGACGCCGTCGTGCACACCCGCGCGGCCAGCTCGGCGTACGACGGCATTGTGGCCTTCTGCCCGGACCGCAAGCGGCTCGAGCGACGGTTCACCGGGCTCATCCCGCGCATGACCACGGCGGGGGCCCTCTGGATCGCCTGGCCGAAGAGATCGAGCGGTGTCGAGACAGACATCGACGAGAACGTGGTGCGAGAGGTCGGTCTCGGGGAAGGTCTCGTCGACGTGAAGGTCATCGCGATCGACGACATCTGGTCCGGGCTGAAGTTCGTCCGGCGCCTGCGCGACCGGTGACGGACCCGGCCACCGACTGGCTGCTGCCCGCGGCCGAGCGACCGCGCACAGCCGGCAACCAGGTGACGCCGCTGGTCCACGGCGCGACCTACTTCCGCCGGCTGCGCGAGGTCGTCGAGCAGACCGACACCGGTGACCGGATCTACTTCACCGACTGGCGGGGCGATCCGGATGAACGGCTGACCGACACCGGCCCGACCGTCGCCGAGCTGTTGTGTGCCGCCGCCGGACGCGGGGTCGAGGTGCGCGGGCTGCTCTGGCGGTCGCACAGCGACAAGACGAGCTTCAGCGCGCAGGAGAACGAGCAGCTGGGAGTGCAGCTCAACGAGGCGGGTGGCGAGGCGTTGCTCGACCAGCGCGTCCGCCGGGGTGGCTCCCACCACCAGAAGCTTGTCGTCGTCAGGCACCGCGACCGGCCGTCAGAGGACGTCGCTTTCGTCGGCGGGATCGACCTCTGCCACGGTCGGCGCGACGACGAGCGTCACCTCGGCGACCCGCAGCAGCAGCCGATGGACAAGCGCTACGGCCGGCAGGCGCCGTGGCACGACGCCATGGTCGAGATCCACGGACCTGGCGTGTGCGACGTGCTCGAGACCTTCGTCGAACGCTGGAACGACCCCACCCCGCTGGACCACCGCAACCCTTACCGCCGGTTGTTGCAGAAGGCAGCGCGAATGCCGCGGCATCCGGAGCCGCTGCCGACACCCTTCGATGCGCCGCCCGACAGCGGGCCGCACACGATCCAGGTCCTGCGCACCTATTGCGCGAAACGGCCGCCCTTCCCGTTCGCACCGGGCGGCGAGCGCACGATCGCCCGGGCCTACGAGCGCGCGTTCGCGCAGGCCCGCTCGCTGGTCTATGTCGAGGACCAGTACCTGTGGTCCGAGCTCGTCGCCGGCGCGCTGGCCAAAGCGCTGCGACGGGAGCCACGGCTGCAGGTGGTCGTCGTCGTACCTCGCTTTCCGGACCAGGACGGCGCGGTGTCGGGGCCCCCCAACCGGTTGGGCCAGCTGCGCGCGATCGCCGCTCTGCGAGCCGCGGGTGGTGACCGGGTGGGCGTCTATGACCTCGTCAACGATGTCGGGACGCCGATCTATGTGCACGCCAAGGTCTGCGTCGTCGACGACATCTGGATGACGTGCGGGTCCGACAACTTCAACCGCCGGTCCTGGACGCATGACTCAGAGATCACCTGCGCAGTCCTCGACGCCACCCGGGACGAACGCGCGCCCACAGATCCCGGCGGCCGCGGGCTCGGTGCCCGGGTGCTGCCCCGCGAGCTGCGCCTCACGCTGTGGTCGGAGCACCTCGGGGTGCCGGCGGACGATCCGCGGCTGCTCGACCCGGCCGACGGTCAGGCGCTGTGGCGATCCGGCGCCGGCCGCGCCCGGCCGCACGAGCCGGCCCCGGTGTCCGCTCTCCAACGTGGGTGGGCCGACCCGCTCTACCGTTTGGCCTACGACCCGGACGGCCGACCGCTGGTTCGCCGGATTCGTGGGGGTTTCTGAGCGCGTCGCTGCTCAAATCCGCGGTCCTGGCGGCCGATCATGGTCACGTGACCGCCGAGCTGAACTCCTCCGTCGAGCTGACCCGCGTCATCCGGCCGGCCGCGGTCGTCCCCGAGTCGGCGGCCGCTCGCATCGTGGCCGAGCTCGGCGAGCGGGACGTGAGCAACGGCGGCGTGTGGAACGCGAGCCCGACGGTGTGGCAGCGCTACAGCGCGCCGTGGGACGGTCCGGGGGCGACCCGGGGGGCGGCCGTGCTCATCGGCACCGTGGCCGTCGCCTACGGCACTCCCCTGCGCCACCACATCACCGTCTACCGGGTCACGATCACCGAGGCAGGTGCTGCCCAGGGGTGGACCGTCGACCAGCTGTGCGACGAGGCGCTCGGCTACGGCGGGCTAACGCTGGCGGAGTGCCCCCGCGCCGAGCTGGCGGCTCCGCCGGTGCCTGACCCGTTCCATCTGAAACGCTGAGGGTGTGACCGACCCGCTTCCCGCTCGTGCTGATGTCGTCGTGGTCGGGGCCGGCCACAACGGTTTGGTCGCCACGACGTTGCTGGCCCGCGCCGGACTCGACGTCGTCGCGGTCGAGCGCGACGTCATCGTGGGCGGAGCGGCCCGGACGGAGACGCCGTTCGGCAAGGTCCCCGGGCTGCGCCAGTCGACCGGCGCCTACCTGCTCGGCCTGATGCCGCCGGAGCTCGAACGACTGCTCGACCTGCGGCTGCCGCTGGTCCGCCGCGACCCGCACTACTTCCTCCCGACGACGTCCGGCAGCCACCTGCTGATGGGCAGCGACCGCGACGCGACGCGACGGCAGTTCGTCGAGTTCTTCAGCGAGGCCGACCGCGATGCCGACGACCGGCTGCAAGCCGAGCTCGACCTGCTGCGCGCGGACCTCGCCCCGGCGTGGCTGCGGGAACCCGGCTCGGTCGAGGAGACCGCGGAGCGCTTCATCCGCCCGGCCCTGCGCACAGTGTTCGTCGACCTCGTCCTGGGTGACGTCGCGTCCTACCTCGACCGGTTCGGGTTCGCCAGCGAGCTCGTCATCGCGATGTACGCCGTGACCGACGGCCTCTCCGGGTTGCATGCGGGGCCGGACACCCCGGGCAGCGGACACAACTTTCTCGTGCACAACATGTGCCGCCTGCCGGGCGCGGGCGGCACCTGGATGATCGTCGAGGGCGGGATGGGGCGGGTGACCGCAACGATCGCCGACCGGGCCAGGGCGGCCGGAGCGACGATCGTGACCGGTGCACCCGTCAGCGAGATCTGCACCCGCGACGGCAGCGTCACGGGCGTCACGTTGGCTGACGGGCGCAGCATCGACGCCGCGACCGTCGTCGCCGGCTGTGACCCGTTCACACTGGCGGACCTCGTCACCCTGCCCGCGCCACTGCTCCAGCGGCTGGAGCATGTCCGCCGGCCAGGCACCACCCTCAAGATCAACTTGGCGCTGCGCGACCTCCCCCGGTTCTCCTGCCTGCCCCCGGACGCACCGTCGCCATTCGGGTCGACCATCCACCTGTTGCCCCAGGACGAGCCGATGGCAGCCGTCCGGGCCATGTGGCGGGACGTGCAGGCGGGCCGGCTGCCGGACTTCCCCACCATGGAGTGGTACGTCCACACGACAGCCGACCCGAGCCTGCAGGACCCGCAGGGACATCACTCGTCGGCACTGTTCGTGCAGTCCGTGCCCTGGCAGCCGGCCGGCTCCTCGTGGGACGTCGAGCTGGCGCCCTACGTCGAGCGGCTGCTCGCGGTCTGCGACCGGTTCGCCCCCGGCACGTCGGACCTGGTCGCCGACACGTTCGCTCTCCCCCCGCCAGGCATCGAGGCACACTTCGGCATCCGTCACGGCCACATCCACCACGTCGACAACGGCTTCGCCTTCGACCAGCGGATGCCCTACGTGACGGGCGTCGGCGGCCTCTACGCCGCGAGCGCCGGCTGCCATCCGGCCGGGTCGGTGATCGGTGCCGCCGGGCACAATGCGGCCCTCCGGGTGCTCAGTGATCACGGCGTAGCCTTGACGCCGTGACAGAGCGGTCGACGCAACCTCCCGGGCAGTCCGAGTCGTTCGCCGGGTTCGGCCCGAACGAGTGGCTGGTCTACGAGATGTACCAGCAGTACCTCAAGGACCCGGAGTCGGTCGACAAGGCCTGGTGGGACTTCTTCGCCGACTACAAGCCAGGCTCCGAGGCCGCCAACGGCAACGCCGCGGCGAAGGCTCAGGCGGTCGACGCGACCACGACGGCGAAGCCGTCGAGCCCTCCGGTCGAGGCCACGCCGGCGGCGAAGCCCGCACCCGCACCCGTCCAGGCCAAGGCAGCGCCGAAGCCGGCCGCGGCGAAGCCCGCGACCACCGAGGCCGAGGCGCAGCCCAAGGCTCACGCGCCGGTGGTGCAGCCGCTTCGCGGCGCCGCTGCCCGCGTCGTCGCCAACATGGAAGCCAGCCTCGCGGTCCCGACGGCCACCAGCGTGCGAGCCATCCCGGCCAAGCTGCTCATCGACAACCGGGTCGTCATCAACAACCATCTCCGCCGCGGCCGTGGCGGCAAGGTGTCGTTCACCCACCTCATCGGCTATGCGCTGGTGAAGGCCCTGGCCGACTACCCGGTCATGAACCGCGCCTTCACCGAGCTCGACGGCAAGCCGGCGGTGACCGAGCCCGAGCACGTCGCCCTCGGGCTCGCTATCGACCTGCAGAAGGATGACGGCAGCCGGACCCTCGTCGTACCGAACATCAAGAACGCCGACTCCCTCGACTTCGCCCGATTCTGGGCCGGCTACGAGGACGTCGTCCGCAAGGCGCGCACCAACAAGCTCACCGCCGACGACTTCGCCGGAACGACGATCAGCCTCACCAACCCGGGCACGATCGGCACGGTGCACTCGGTGCCGCGGCTGATGGCCGGGCAGGGCTCGATCATCGGCGTCGGCGCGATGGAGTATCCGGCCGAATACCAGGGTGCGGCCGAGGAGACGCTCGCGCGGCTGGCGGTGAGCAAGGTCATGACGTTGACGTCGACCTACGACCACCGCGTCATCCAGGGCGCGGAGTCCGGCGCCTTCCTTGGGCGGATGCACGAGCTGCTGCTCGGCGCGGACGACTTCTACGACGAGATCTTCTCGTCGCTGCGCATCCCCTACGAGCCGATCCGGTGGGCCGCCGACATCCCGGTGACCCACGAGGAGGAGGTTGGCAAGCCGGCTCGGGTGCTGGAGCTGATCCACGCCTACCGCGTGCGCGGCCATCTGATGGCCGACACCAACCCGCTCGAGTTCGACCTGCGCCGCCACCCCGACCTCGACGTGGTCACCCACGGGCTGACGTTGTGGGACCTCGACCGGGAGTTCCCGACCGGGGGCTTCGGCGCAAAGCCGCTGATGAAGCTGCGCGAGGTCCTCGGGGTCCTGCGCGACTCCTACTGCCGCACCATCGGCATCGAATACATGCACATCCAGGACCCCGAACAACGCAAGTGGATCCAGGACCGGGTCGAGCGCCATCACGAGTCGCTGGACCGCGACGAGCAGCTGCGCATCCTCGGCAAGCTCAACGGCGCCGAGGCGTTCGAGACGTTCCTGCAGACGAAGTACGTCGGACAGAAGCGGTTCTCGCTCGAAGGCGGCGAGTCGGTCATCCCGCTTCTCGACGCCGTCGTCTCGGAGGCCGCGCACGACGACATGGACGAGGTCGTCATCGGCATGGCCCACCGGGGCCGTCTCAACGTGCTGACCAACATCGTCGGCAAGTCCTACGCGCAGGTCTTCCGCGAGTTCGAGGGCAACCTCGACCCGCGCACCGCCCACGGGTCCGGCGACGTGAAATACCACCTCGGCGCCGAGGGTGAGTTCACCGCGCTCGACGGCGAGAAGGTCAAGGTCTCGCTGACGTCCAACCCGTCGCACCTCGAGGCGGTCGACCCGGTCGTCGAGGGCATCGCCCGGGCCAAGCAGGACCTCATCAACCGCGGCGCCACCGGGTTCACGGTCCTGCCCGTGCTCATCCACGGCGACGCTGCGTTCGCCGGCCAGGGTGTCGTCGCCGAGACGCTGAACCTGTCCCAGCTGCGTGGTTACCGCACCGGCGGCAGCGTCCACGTGGTCATCAACAACCAGGTCGGCTTCACGACCTCACCGACGTCGGCGCGCTCGAGCGTCTACTCCACTGATGTCGCGCGGATGATCCAGGCGCCGATCTTCCACGTCAACGGTGACGACCCCGAGGCCGTCGTACGCGTCGCGCGGCTCGCCTACGAGTTCCGTCAGGCGTTCAAGAAGGACGTCGTCATCGACATGCTCTGCTACCGCCGTCGCGGCCACAGCGAGGTCGACGAGCCGTCGTTCACCCAACCCGTCATGTATGACCTGATCGACGCGAAGCGCAGCGTGCGCAAGATCTACACGGAGTCGCTCATCGGTCGCGGTGACATCACGGTCGAGGAGGCCGAGCTCGCGCTGCGGGACTACCAGGAGCAGCTCGAGCGGGTGTTCGCCGAGACCCGCGACGTCAGCGGCACCCCACCCGAGGAGCCGGAGGTCGCCCCGGCCGAGAGCACGGCGGACACCGCGATCTCCACCGAGGTGCTGAAGCGGATCGGCGAGTCGCAGATCACCGTGCCCGACGGTTTCACCGTCCATCCACGGCTGCTGCCGCAGCTGCAGAAGCGCGCGCAGATGGTGAGCGACGGTGGGATCGACTGGGCGATGGGCGAGACGATCGCGTTCGGCTCGCTGCTCATCGACGGGCGACCCATCCGCCTGGCCGGCCAGGACACCCGTCGCGGCACGTTCGGCCAGCGGCACGCCGTGCTGGTCGACCGCCGGACCGCGGAGGAGTACACCCCGCTCGCAAACCTGTCCGACGACCAGGCGCCGTTCTATGTCTACGACTCGCTGCTGAGCGAGTACGCCGCCATGGGCTTCGAGTACGGCTACTCGGTGGCCCGGCCGGGCGCTCTCGTGCTCTGGGAGGCGCAGTTCGGCGACTTCGCGAACGGCGCCCAGTCGATCGTCGACGAGTTCATCTCCGCGGGCGAGGCCAAGTGGGGGCAGCGGTCGTCCGTCGTCCTGCTGTTGCCGCACGGCTACGAGGGCCAGGGGCCGGACCACTCCTCGGCCCGGATCGAACGGTTCCTGGCCTCGTCCGGCGAGGACAACTGGACCGTCGCCGTCCCGAGCACCCCGGGCAACTACTTCCACCTGCTGCGCTACCAGGTGCTCTCGGGCCGCTGCAAGCCGCTGATCGTGTTCACCCCGAAGTCCATGCTGCGCCTGCGGGCGGCGACGTCGACGCCGGACGAGTTCACCTCAGGGCATTGGCAGCCGGTGCTTGCCGACCCCAAGTCGCCACCGGCGGACCGCGTTCGCACGGTCATCCTCACCAGCGGCAAGGTCTGCTACGACCTCGACAAGCAACGGGACAAGAGTGACCGCGACGACGTCGCCATCCTGCGGGTCGAGCAGCTCTATCCGCTGCCGGTCGAAGAGCTGCGGACGGCGCTGGCCGGATATCCCAACGCGACCGACCTCGTCTGGGTGCAGGAGGAGCCGGCCAACCAGGGCGCCTGGCCGTTCATCGCCCTCAACCTGCCCGAGCACCTCGACGGCGACCGCACGCTGCGCCGGGTCTCCCGCAACGCCTCGGCGGCGCCGGCGGCCGGCTCGCACAACACTCATGAGACCGAACAGGCCGCGCTGCTCGAAGCCGCGTTCGCCTGAGTCGTGTACTTCACCGACCGCGGCATCGAGGAGCTGCAGCATCGTCGCGGCGACGAAATGGTCACCGTCAGGTGGCTCGCCGAGCACCTGCAGACCTTTGTCGACCTGCACCCGGAGTTCGAGACCGCGGTTGAACGGCTCGCTACCTGGCTCGCCCGGCTCGACGACGAGGACGACTGAGTCTCAAGCAGCGACCCCCGCCCGCCGGAACTCCATCGCGTCGTCCTCGATCGAGCCGCGCCTGAGCATGATGATGTCGCGCACGTAGTTCTGGTAGAGGCGCCACGGGGCGCTGTTGCCCTGTCGCGGGAAGTGGTGCACACCGCGCTGCACATAGCCGGAGGTCAGGTTGATGAAGGGGTTGGTGGGCAGCTCCGGCTCGGCCCACCGCGGCGTGCACTGCCGATAGCCGCGCTCGTCCATGTAGTTCAGCAACCGGCAGACGTACTCGCAGACAAGGTCGCACTTGAGCGTCCACGACGCGTTCGTGTAGCCAAGCGTCACGGCGAGGTTGGGAACGCCACTGAACATCATTCCCTTGTAGCCGACCGTCTCGGACAGCTCGACCGGACGACCGTCGACGGCGATCTGCAGCCCGCCGATCGCCAGCATGTTGAGACCGGTGGCCGTCACGATGATGTCGGCCTCGATCTCCGCACCCGAGGTGAGCTGCAGCCCCTTGTCGGTGAACGTCTCGATCGTGTCGGTGACGATCGATGCCCTGCCGTCCCGGATCGAGGTGAACAGGTCGGCGTCCGGCACCAGGCAAAGCCGCTGGTCCCACGGGTTGTAACTCGGCGTGAAGTGCGTGTCGATGTCATAGCCCGCCGGGAGCAGCTTCTCCATCCCCTTGCGGATGATCGCCTTCATGACCCGTGGCCGGCGCCGGCTGACCTCGAAGCTGAACATCGTGAGCAGCACGTTCTTCCACCGAACGAGGGCATACGCCGTGCGGGTCGGCAGCACGCGCCGGACGAAGTCGGCGATCGCGTCACGCGCCGGCAGCGCGATGACATACGTCGGCGAGCGCTGCACCATCGTGACGTGCGCCGCGGTTTCAGCCATCGCCGGGACGAGTGTCACCGCGGTTGCGCCGCTGCCGATGACAACGACGTGTTTGCCGGCGTAGTCGAGGTCGGTCGGCCAGTGCTGCGGGTGCACGACCTCCCCGGCGAACCGCTCGACCCCGACGAAGTCGGGGGTGTAGCCCTCGTCGTACCGGTAGTAGCCCGTGCACATGAGGAGGAAGTCGCAGGTCATCAGCACGATTTCGTCGGTGTCGGTGCGTTGGAACTCGACCGTCCACCGCGCCGTCGCGCTCGACCACTCGGCCCGGATGGCTCGCCGGTTGAAGCGGATCGCGTCCTCGATGCCGTGGTCGCGCGCGGTG